>JAISFN010000135.1 GCA_031263585.1 Prevotellaceae bacterium
TGGTATAAAGGAGTATTCAGGCAAGGAATTGCGTTTGAGCTAAATGCTCGCAGTGGAAATTTTTAATACTCCTATCCCTATATATAGACAGAAAGAGGATACATGAACCTTAATTTATAGAGGAAACAGATATTTAGATAGCATCCCTGAAGATTCGCGGGCTGCTAAACTTACAGGGTTTTTAAAGAAAGAGGCAATAACCCCTGATGTTATTAAAAAAATACAGAAGTTAAACGATATAGTTGCTAAACGTAAGCAAACTTTGGCAGAGATGGCACTGGCATGGTTGCTGAGGGATAAACGGGTAACGAGCGTACTTATTTGGGCAAGTTCCGTTACACAACTTCTTGATAATTTAAAAGCTTTGGATAATATGCAATTTGACGATGTTGAATTGAATGATATTGAAAATGCTTTAAACTAAATGCAGCTAATACCCAACCGTTACTATATTGTCATTGGCCTTGCCGAATTTGCAAAGCCAATGACTTTTGAACCAGCCTTCTTACAGTTGGTTGTATTCAGTATTTTAGATTATCTACCACCTTTGGCAAAAACAGGCAGGCTTTCATGTCCTTGCTCATCTACGCTTTGCACGGCATAAAAATAATTGTCTTTGCTATACGGTAATTTTATATTTGTATCGTACACAAGTATTTTCCGCCCCCAATCAGGCTGGTCGGTTTCACGCATCAGCACATAGTAGGCTTTGGGAGTTTTGCCTTGTTTGGGGGCATCCCATGTAATCTCGGTATAGTTTGTTAGTCCTGCAATATTTAGCTTTACATTTTCGGGTACTGGGGGTGCAAGGGCTAAATTGGCAACTGTGGCAATGTTTACCCCTGTATTTTTGCGTACATATTCAAAATTAATTGCCCATATTTCGTCGCCATATTTTATCCCGTCTTCTTCAAAAACATTTTGATGTGTACGATCGTAGTTTTCATTTATTTCACAAATACGCACTGCCGTGTATCCGTTCCGGCTGAAAGGGGTGTGATCGCCGCCGCGCCCGAACCGGTCGTTACGGTATATGAGTTTGACAGTCATATTATCCACATAACGTTCACCGATTTCTTTAACATACCGGGCTAATTGTCTCGAAGGGCTGTCGTTCTCGGCAGAATTGAACACCCTGGCTTTTCTCATATCTTCGGTTTCGACGACTGGTATATTTTCCGAAAAAACCCGTACCATAGTATTGTTTTGTGTATTGGTTTCACTGGCATTGGAATTTCCTATCATGTCGTTATTGATAACGGCTATCAAATTCCAGTTCTCTTTTTTAGCCAAATCGGCCATATGTTGCGCCCCTAACAGGCCGTGTTCTTCTCCCGACATGAACATGATTTTTACAGTTACAGGTAAATTTATTACGGACAGTAGTCTGACCATCTCCATCAGGCAGGCAATACCGCTACCGTCATCATTTGCCCCGGGAACGTATGATGTCGAATCGAGCCCGTCCGCCCCTCTGTTATCGTAATGGGCAAGTACGACAATAATTCTGTCGTCCATTTTATCGTTACCTTTTATCGTGGCTACAACGTTGCAAAGCTTAACTTTGCGGCCAAGTCGGGTGTTGGCTCCTCCTGCGGTATAATATATCTTTTCAGTGCTGAGCCTGCCATTCGATTCGGGGATATACGATAAAACTTTTTGGTATAAATATTCTGCGGCAGCGCCTATTCCCCGGTTTTTATCCGTTGTACTGCTAAGATTGTTTCGGTTATGAAAATCGACCAGGTCGGTGATAAGCTTTTCTATTTCGTAGGTCGATACTTCATTAACAGCTTTTTCAATAACAGGGTCTTTAATTATGATATTTTGAGCCTGTAAATTGATGAAGCATGAAGCCGTAAAAATTAGTGCAATAGATAGTTTAATAAAATCGAGAGTTTTCATATAAAATGGTTTTTAGTTAAATTATACATTAAACATTATATGGAACAAGGATTATCTAAATATTTTAAAATATTTGTTATCTCATTATTGCGTAATTATTTATATTTTAGTATATTATGTATCATAATAAATACGTTATTAGATTTATAGAGTTATCAGAAGAAGAAAAGTCTAAACTCGAAAAATTGTATAAAACCAGCCTCAATTCGGTCGTTCGTACCCGTAGTTTATTTCTACTTTACTCCAATGAAAAACGTTCTATAAAATAAATCAGCGGATTTGTTCACATTTCACGTCGTAGCCCGGAACGTTTCTTTAATGCCTGAGAAGCGAAAGAAGACAAATATGAGACCTTATATCCGCAGGTTGTGGAGCAAAAGTTATACCTGAATCAGTCAAGGATCTATTACAGGGGTTGATACAGGAACATAGCGGCAAGCTGAATCCTATTCTGGTGGAACTCCGACCCAGGCTCAAGATCTCAGCCTATAAACATAGTTTACCGCCTTGCCGAAAATCAAGCAGGCTTAGCATTTTGGCTTACTAACGATAGTCTCTGAAATGAAAATTATACAATGCAAGGAAGCATAAAATACAACGACTTTATAACTTATCTTGATTCTATTTGTATTACAATTGCCGAAAGAACCGTGATGGTATTGCATAATGTCCCTTTTCATAAAAGTAAAATCTTAAAATCCAAAATAAAAGAATGGCAAAAGCAAGACCTTTATATATTTTCCTACGCCTTATGTTCCTGAACTGAACAAAATCAAAATCATTCGGAGATTCATAAAATGCAAGCGCTTATCCTTTGGCGCTTTTCTTAACCCCCAAAATCTCAAAGAGCGTTTAAAAGATATTTAAAGAACGTTTAAAGGATATGCCAATCAAAATAGAAACTAAATACATCTTTAAGTTTTATTATGTACTTATTTGAGAATAATGGTATCAAGTATCAAGACTTTTTAATTAGATATGAGATGTGTGATATTCGAAAAGTCGCAATACACTGTACTCATATCACATATCACATTTTACACTTCACCATCAACGCATCAGCAAATTAGTAATAATTTTTTAGACATTGAATAAGCTTCAAAGTAAAAAATAAACAGGAACAAATTTATGTTGTTTATGTAAATAAATTCTATGTTATGAGTTTATCAGTGTTTTATGTGATAGATGTAAAGGTAATTAAATTGAAATCAAATCAGTATAAAATCGGTTGAAATTTATGAATATGTATTTTTTCATTAATTTTATCGAAAATTTTTAATTAACAGAGGTATGAATAACATTTATTTAGGAGCATACATTATTTTTGGTATTGTTGCCATATTGAGCTACATAGTAAATTCGATGTTGCAAAACCGGTTTAAGAAATATTCGGCCATCCCGCTTGGTAATGGAATGACAGGTAGCGACGTTGCCGAAAAAATGCTGAGTGATAATGGTATTGCCAATGTTACCATTACATCAATCAGAGGGGAATTGACCGACAATTATAATCCTATTAACCGTACGTTGAACCTTAGCGACCCTGTATACGGCATAAACAGCGTTGCGGCAGCAGCAGTTGCTGCACACGAATGTGGGCATGCGATACAGCATGCTACTGCATACAGATGGCTGACTATGAGGACAAAATTAGTGCCATTTGTTAGTTTTGCATCCCGGTGGATGCAATGGGTGTTGCTGTCCGGTATTTTGCTTATCCAAGTGTTTCCGGCTCTTATGGTGGCCGGTATCATTCTGTTTGGTATAACAACTTTATTCAGTTTTATTACCCTCCCTGTCGAAATTAATGCAAGCCAACGAGCAGTGGCCTGGCTCGAAAGGTCGAGGATTGTCGATTCGCGTACAAAGCCTGCAGCTGTCGATGCACTGAAATGGGCTGCCTATACTTACGTAATTGCAGCATTAGGATCGCTAGCAACATTGGTATATTACATTATGATTTTTTTGAGCAGCCAGCGCCGTAACTGATAAATATTATTGATAATTAGTTTAGACTTTGTTGCAACGACAAACATGTTTATTCTCAATATATTATAAATTGTAATTTTTTATTGATTTTGAATGTTATTTTTCGTAATTAATTATAAATAAACTAGTTAATAAAAAAAGACTATTTTTAGCATTGATGGTAAATAGTTTATAGTCAGCGTGTAACTATTGCAATAAAGTCATTAGTTTATATAAATATAAAATTAACATGAAAAAGCTTAGCCTGTTCTTTATTGTTTTGCTTGTAATAAGCATTTCATCATGTGGCGGAAACAAGCAGACCAAGGATAAAGACACAATATATTCGTTAATAGATAAATCTGTAAAAAATAATTTCGGCAAATATCAATTGTACGATTCCGTATCGGTGGAAATTGATAAGAAAACAACCGGATACCTTTGGTTTATTTTAACCGGAGAAACTTGGAATAGGGCTGTATTAATGGCGTATAAATACGAAAACGATGAATTGCTATTATTGGATGTTAATCCACATATAATGGCCGAAAGTGATTTAAACCCTAAGGATATGGATTATTTCTTTACAAACGAAGGAAATAAAGTTAACCTGTATGATAATTATGGTGCCGAATACCGTTTCTCGTTCGAAACTGGCGGGGTATACGTGGATGCCATGATTATGCACCGTACGTTTCATGATGAAGAAGTACTTATATCCGAAACAGCTACAATTGACAAAATCGATTTCGGCAGATTACGCTTGAGCGATCTTTCGCTAGATTTTTGGGAAATTTATGCGCCCGATTTTATTAAAGACAATAATTAGGTATTGAAGATTTATTAATGTAGATTTTATGTTTTTATAATATTCTGATATAATATATTTTATGATTGTTAAAATATAACAGTATTTCTGTTTTATTAATAGTAAATGGTTAAGTGTAAAGTGAATATTTGTTGATGTGTTTATTTGTTATTCGTGAAAAGAGATATGTGTGTTGCGTACAGCGTATTGTGATTTTTCGCATATCGCATATCACACATCGAATATCCAACTAAAAAATCGTGATACGTGATACCATTTTTCAATTTTTAATTGATAATGCCGATAGTTACACTCACAACCGACTGGTCGTCGGGCGATTATTATATAGCACAGTTAAAAGGGGCAATATTGCAAACTTGCCCAAATGTTACTATTGTGGATATAACCCACTATATCCAGCCTTTTAATAGCATACAGGCCGGTTTTATTTTACGCAATACCTATAATGCTTTTCCTTTGGGAACTATTCATTTACTTGGTGTAAACAGTGAGCCTTCGCCTAGAAACAAAATGGTGGCCATACATGTTAACGGGCATTTTTTTGTGGGCATCAACGATGGGGTTTTTAGCTTGGCTCTGGATGATACACCCGATTATATTATTGAATTGCCAGATGTTGATGCCATGCCGGGATTCCGGGCGCTTCCGCTGTTTGTATATGCCACGCAGGAATTATCGGCCAGCAAAAGTATAACCGGTTTGGGTAAGCCGTGCGAACTTAAAAAGGATATACGCACCAATGCTAATTATGACGATACCGGCATATCGGGGATAGTAGCTTATATTGATGTTTTTGGTAATGCTATCAGCAACATTACCCGCGAATTATTTGAGAAAGTAGGGCGGGGGAGAGCATTTGAGATAACCGTGCAAAGCAATCATAACCGCATAACCCATATATCCGAGTATTATGATGATGTCCCTATGGGGAGCCTCATCGCTATTTTCAATTCGTTCGATTTACTGGAAATTGCAATGAACCAGGTAAATTTTGCTAAACTCGAAAACCTTGATACCTATTCGAGTATACGGATAAAATTTTTGAATGACCGTTTATTCTGATTTTGAATACGATTAACACATAACAACTAACAAATGGAAGATGTACGCCTGACGGCTTTTAAACGACTACTCGACATAATGGATGAATTACGTGTAAAATGTCCTTGGGATAGGGGACAGACATTTGACTCGTTACGCACCATGACCATTGAAGAAACCTATGAATTGTCGGATGCAATTATGGGTAAGGATATGAACGAAATACGTAAAGAGTTGGGCGATATATTGCTGCACATTGTATTTTATGCCAAACTGGGCGATGAAGCGGGTGCTTTTGATATTACAGCGATAATTAACAGCCTTTGCGATAAATTGGTATACAGGCATCCGCATGTATTTGCCGAGATTGAGGTTCAAAACGCAGATGAAGTTGTACAAAATTGGGAACAGTTGAAAGTGAAGGAAAAAGATGGAAATAAAACGATATTATCGGGTGTGCCGGATTCGTTGTCAGCATTAATCAAAGCAAGTCGTATCCAAGAAAAAGCGGCGGCTGTTGGTTTCGATTGGGAAAAGCGCGAACAGGTATGGGATAAATTTAAAGAGGAATGCAACGAGTTGAGCACAGAAATAGATAAAATGGATAAGGAACGGATGGAGAATGAGTTCGGGGATGTTTTCTTTTCGCTCGTTAATGCATCGCGCTTATATGGTATTGACCCGGAAACAGCTCTGGAATGGACTAACCGTAAATTTATTTACCGCTTTACTTATCTAGAACAAAAAACAATACGGCAAGGTCGATCTTTAAAGGATATGAGTTTAGCCGAAATGGACGAGATTTGGAATGAAGCCAAACAGACAGAAAGAAATGCAAAATAAGGATGCGACAGGTAGCAAGGGGGAGAGGCTTGCCAGAAAGTTTTTACAGGATAACAAATTCGTAATCAGTCATATGAACTGGCGATTCGGACACAAGGAATTAGATATTATTGCCACAAAAAATAATATGCTGCATATAATCGAGGTAAAAACACGTACATCGGCGTATTGGAAAGAGCCGAAAAGTGCTGTTGTAAAACGTAAGCAAAAGAATATGATAGCTGCTGCCGAGGCTTATATCAGTCGAGAAAATATTAATACCGAGACCCAGTTTGATGTGATAAGTATAGTAATTAACGGAAACGAACATGAGCTTGAATACATACCCAACGCTTTTGTCCCTTCCGAAATATAGGATTGAATGAGAACGATTAGGGTTAATGACGAAATAGAATTAAGGGAATTATCTACGGAACATGTTTTGCCCATATTTACAACTATCGACAGTCAGCGCGAGTATTTGCGCGAGTGGTTGCCATTTGTAGATTATACCAAAAGCCCGGCAGACACGGAGCAGTTTGTAAATTCGGTAATGAAAAAGGCAGAGCTTGACGGAGAATTAAGTGCGGCAATATTTTATAACGAGGAGTTTGCTGGCTTGATTGGGTTTAAAGATACCGACATGCTGAATAAATGTACCGAAATAGGATACTGGTTATCTTATAATTTTCAACATAAGGGCATTATTACCACATGTTGTAAAAAATTGATTGACGATGCTTTTACTAAGTTGGGAATAAACCGGATACAAATTAAGGTGGCAAAAAATAATCGTAAAAGTATAAGGATTCCTGAACGTTTGGGTTTTACATATGAAGGAACCGAACGCGAGGGTGAATTGCTTGTTAGCGGATTTACAGATATTAATGTGTACAGTTTAGTAAAATCGGATAAGATTGTCAATTTTCAGGATAATTATGCTTTAAAGCCATTTTTGGATGAAATGGCCGAAAAGTACAACAATATATGTTTTATCGAAAACGATCCTATTTCGATACCTCATCGTTATGTAAAACAGCAGGATATTGAAATTGCCGGATTTTTTGCAGCTGTTCTGGCATGGGGACAGCGTAAAATAATCATTAAGAAATGTAAGGAACTGATGCAATTGATGGACGACTCACCGTATGATTTTATCGTGCATCATACCGGTAAGGATTTAAAACAGATAGATTCATTTAAACACCGTACTTTTAATTCTATTGATTTATTGTATTTTATAGCTAGTTTAAAACATCATTATAAAAATAATGCATCGCTTGAAAGCGCTTTTATTCCTCCCGGATTTGACGGTACTATCGAGGCTGCGCTTAATCATTTCCGCAAATACTTTTTCTGCTTGCAGCACGATTCGCGTACGCAAAAGCATATTGCATCGCCCGACCGGAAGTCGGCATGTAAACGGCTGAACATGTTTTTACGGTGGATGGTGCGCAATGACGATAACGGAGTTGATTTTGGAATATGGAAACAACTGAAATCGGCCAACTTAATTTGCCCTATCGATGTGCATGTAAACCGTGTTGCCCGCTATTTCAGATTGATTGACCGGAAACAAACCGATTGGCAAACAGCAGTTCAGCTTACAAATCGTTTAAAAGAGTTTGATATGAATGATCCGGTTAAGTATGATTTTGCCTTATTCGGTTTTGGTGTGGAATATAAGGATATTGATTCGTAAATATATACACTAACAATAAAAATAATAAAAAATGGAAATAAAAACATTGGAAAGTACAAACATTGAAGATTTGGTAGCAACTTTTAACTATGGCATTTTTCGATTATCATGTCCCGATAAATTTAACTGTTAAATAGCCGAAAATGATATGTATAGTAAAAATGTCAGGATCGGCTACTCTGTCGGAGCATTCGACGGCGATAAACGGGTAGATTTTATATTTCAGGCTATGATATGATTAATAGAAAATAAACACTTTACAATGTCGGAACAGGAGCAGTATTGGTATGTAGGGACAAAAATAACCGGATAAATTTATAATTACTTGCTTCCTAGGCTTAAAAGCGAAAATATTGTAAAAATTTTATTGGAGGTAATACCCGATAACGAGCGGGCAATAAAAGCTTATAGCTGCATTGGCTTTAAAAAGGTGAGACAATTAAATTAGACTGTTATAAAGAGGTTGTAAAAGCCAATGAATCGCAAACCAGCATAAGTATAAAACAGATAGAATAATATAATTGGGGTAAAATGCAACAACTATGGGATTGGGCTCCAACCTGGCAAAATTCCATCAACACCGTTTCCCGCTCAAAAGATGTTCTTGTATCTATAGGGGTTTATGATGTAAATGAACTGGTTACTTATGTAATTTATAATCCGCTAAGCAAGCGGGTGCCGCAATTTGCAGTTGATAACGCTTACCGGAATAAAAGCATGGGGCGCTGTCTTTTCGCTTATATTGCCCGGAATTTTGATGCTGAAAATTTTGTAAATAATGTTGACCATAACAGCAAAAATACGGCGATGTTTCTTGAGCCTCTGGGCTTAAACAAGTATATCCAACAATATGAAATGTGCATGGATATTCCGTAATGTCGTAATTGCTAAAACGGGTAGTTAATGCCTATGTTTAAAGCGTAATTATTTTTATTCAGCCATTTGTTGGGTGGGATAAATTTTTCACCCAATTCCCGAGCCGGGTCATGCAAGCGGAAACCCATATCGAGCCGGAATATGAAATAAGATAAATTCAGCCGTAAGCCCAAACCTGTATTTACAGCAATGTCTTTATACGATTTGCTAGTAATTTGTGCTCCCGGGCGCGGGTCTTTCGAGCTGATACTCCATACATTGCCTGCATCAATAAAGCCTGCTCCCTCGAAACGCCAAAACAAGGGGAAGCGGTATTCGATGTTAGCCTCCAGTCGTAAATCGCCTGTTTGATAGGGTATTGATATTGTATCGCTGCGTACTTGCCCCGGTCCGACTCCGCGAACCGGCCAGCCTCGTAAGCTGTTTGTCCCTCCGGCATAAAATTGTTTTTCAAATGGCAGCGTTATTTCGTTGCCGTAAGGTTTGCCTATCCCGAAAACTATACGGTAAACCAAGTTACTCCGGGTTTCTATTGGTTTATTGTATATAAAGTTAAAATCGATTTTAGCATATTGCGAGTAACGGGTTTTCATAACCATATGGTAATCGCCGGCTTCGTCATATTTCATCAACGAGTTGAATAAACTCAGAACATTCCCTGCCAAATCAAGATTTACCCGAAAATAATACATACTTTGCCGACGATATCTGCGAGTTAAAAAATCGATATTCTGGTTGGTATATATTACTGAACCTATTAAACCCAACACAAAGTGATCTTTGTACGTATTTTTCAAATATTCATTTTGCAAGCCCTCATAAAAATTTTTCTCTAACAATAACATTTTAACCATGTTAAAATCAATCGGGTTAAATATGAACGACAGTTTGGAAGAGCTATTCCATAAATAACCTATTGAGCCTGAGGCAACCGATCGGGTGTAGTAGGGCCGTTGCTGATAGGTATAGGATGCCGAAAATTTTGTATGCGGAATCTGCTTTTTAAAATAAGAAACTCGTATGGGAGCCAAAAACTTAGGAACGGATATCGATGATGAAATGTTGTATTCGAAAGAATTTTGACGGTTTTTATTGCCCGGCAGGGTATATTGGAAAACACCCCGGAAATCGAGAGAAAATTGCTCGGCTCCTCTGAATAGGTTGCGATGCCCGTAATGCAAACCCGGAGAGAATCCAATTAAATCGGACGAGCTTAAAGATACTTCGATATCGGCCTTTGCCGACTGGCTTTTTAAAGGATTCAACTGGATTTCGCAGTCAATTAAAGCATCCCCATCATTATCCATTTCGTTGGTTTCCCTGAACTGGATTGTTACCGACCTGTAATTCTGTAAATTGGAAAAGTTATTATAGGTTTGAGTAACATCACTTTCTTTATATTGCATACCTGGGAAAATAAGGCTTGCCCTGGGAATAACCTCGGCACGCAGGTTCGGCCCCTTGCTGTGCATCAAATAAATTCCCTTAGTATACAGGGTATCAAATTTTTGCAAATATGAGGCATCCGAGTAAAATTCTACAGGGTCAAAATCGGCATAAACATATACATCTTTTATTTTATACTTTTTATGATCCGATACGGTTTTTCTACCTGTCGAATCGACGGTTGTTACATTGGCAATACTGACTTTTATATCAATCGCGGCGCTATTGGTTAACGTATCGGCTTCGTATGTTATAAACCCTTTGTTAAATCCGAAATATCCCTTATCTCTGAGCATTAATGCTATGCGTTCACGTTCGTTGTCCAACATTTCGGTTGATAATCTCCTCCTCCAGCGTAAGGTTGAAGAAAGCGAATCGGCCGTGATAAGGTTGTGAATAGCCGTATCGGGGATGTTGTAGCTTACATTTTGAATGCGGTAAGGTTGGTTAGGGTCGACAACATAATATACCTTGGCTTTTTTTTTGCTATAAACAACCGAATCTTTTACCTTGACTTGGTAATAGCCTTGTGTCCGCATATATTGTTCAATATTCTCGATACTGGCTTTTGTTAGCGTCGAATCATAAAGTACGGGCGGTGCCCCCCAGTTGCGTAAGGTACGGTTTATCCATTTGGTAGTATCTATCCCGGCCAAGTTATACAAACTTAAATAAAACCTAAGCCCAAATATCATTTTGACATTGGGTTTTTGGTAGATGTAAGGTGAGATATTATCGGGCGAAACGGTGTGTTTTTCAGTAACAACAACATAATTGTCCCACAGCAGGTATTTCCCGTTAGCGACCCTTTTGGTTGATTTGCATGCAGCGAAAGAAAAGCACAAAACAACAATCATTAAAACCGAAAGAAAAATTCTTTTCAGTTTTAATAACTTGATATATTGTACAGATGAAATTATATTATATATGTTTTGTCTCAACCCTATTATTTCCGTTTACTGTTTACAAAAATAAGCATATCCACGAGATGTCAATATCTAATATAAACATTTATTTTTGCAGCTTGTTGCGTTGTAATTATTCCGGTTTCGACAAAATGATTGATTGAGAGGATTTGTCCTTTCGTTTTGTGGTATTTTACAATGGCATTAACCGTTTTAGTGTCGAAATACGGGTGTTTACGCAATTCGTTTATCTTTACTGTATTGATGTCGATTTTTTTAATTAGCGAGGTATCTATTTGTATTTGCTCTTTAAACAGATTCAGTCTTTCTTCGTCAATACCATTTATTTCCAGCAGTTGCTCTGCCGAAAAGAAACCTCCCAGTTTATTCCGGCGGTCGATTATTTTTTTAGCGTAATATTCGCCTATCCCGCTTAATTGTACAAGCTCGGCACTACCTGCCGAATTTATCTCTACCAATTTAATTTTAGGCTTATTGATATTGATGAACGGCTTTAAGCGGGCAAATACCGAATCGGATACAACGTAAATTTGTCCGAAATCTTCTGTTGTACGAAAAACTCCGCCTTTGTTCCGGTAGCGTAAAATGACGGCTGTTTGGGCTGGTGTAAAATCGAGTCTAAGAAAATCAAGCGAATCCGCACTGTTTGGGTCGAAAGCAAAAGGCTCCTTCATTTTCAATTCATTTACTAGTTGGTCTGCCAATTCTTGCTCGAATTTATCGACACGGTTTTTTAAATCTTCCAAATCGTTAATACTGTTTCGTTTTTTATCGGGAAAAAAGGATGGAATTAAAATAACAGCCAGTAGAATAATCAGCAAAGTTACTATCCCTACACGTTCGGAACGGGAGTATGAGAAAAAGTCTTTTAAAAAGCCTGAGGGTAACTTTGACATGTTAAGTATTGAAGATTTATTATTGTAGATTGTATATTTTTATAATATTATGATATAATGACCTTTATGATTTTAAAATATAACGCTGTACGCATATCACATTTTACACTTAAGCATTTACTATTAACAATATTGAAATGCCGTATCGCGATTTTTCGCATATTTCACTACTCAAATCACATATCCAATAAAAGTCGTGTGTCGTGATACTTGATACCATTTTTCAATTATAAGATCTTGATTCTATAATAATTCGCAACTCATTGTTTCATTGGATAATAATCCGATTAACCGTACATTTTTAACTTGTCCGACGAATTTTTTGTTGTAATCAAGTTCGACTTTTATATAATTTTCGGTAAAACCATGCATTTTTCCGGCTTTGTGGGCCGATTCGAATAATACACTACTGGTTTTACCTATGTTGGCAAGATAAAAATCATGGTGCAATTTCCGGCATAATTCAGCTAAGCGTTTGGTACGCATGGTTATTTCATTGTCGCGTACTTTGCCGGGCATTGTAACCGTAGCGGTATTTGCCCGTTCGGAGTATGGGAAAATATGGATATAAGCGGGTTGCAAACCTTCGAGAAACGTATAGGTATCCATAAAGTCCTCCTCAGTTTCACCGGGAAAACCAACAATTACATCAATACCGATAAAAGCATGGGGTGCGAATTTACGAATACTCTCGATTTTTTTGGCAAATAACTCCCTGCGATAACGTCGGCGCATCAGTCTCAGGATTTTGTTATTGCCCGACTGTAAAGGGATATGGAAATGGGGCAGAAATTTCGAAGAATTTGCCGTAACTTCAATAATTTCACCTGTTAATAAATTCGGTTCGATAGATGAAATGCGATAACGCTCTATTCCGTTCACTTTTTCAAGCTCTTTAATAAGGCCGAAAAAGCTTTCGCTTGTAGTACGTCCGAAATCGCCGATATTTACCCCTGTAAGTATAATTTCTTTTGTCCTCGATTGCGCAATAATTCCGGCTTCTTTCACAATATTAGCTATGGGGATATTACGGCTACGGCCACGTGCCATGGGAATGGTGCAGTATGAACATTTGTAATCGCAACCATCCTGCACTTTTAAAAACGAGCGGGTACGGTCGCCCGACGAAAAGGCAGGGAAAAATGAATCGACCTGGTTTATTTCGCACGAAAAGATGCGTACCTCACCTTTTTCGCGGATGTTGTTAACATATTCCAATAAATTGCCTTTGGCATCGGCTCCCAATACCAAGTCAACCCCATCGATTTTTGCAATTTCTTCGGGCTTTAATTGGGCATAACATCCTGTAACAACAATAAATGCAACAGGCGATTGTTTGATAAAACGCCGTATAGCTTGTCGGCATTTCTTGTCGGCCTGCTCGGTAACCGAGCAAGTATTTATAACGTACATATCGGCAGGCTGTGAGGGGTTAACTCGTTCAAAGCCATTTTCCAGAAACTTACGAGCCAGCGTAGAGGTTTCAGAGAAATTGAGTTTACACCCTAGTGTATAAAACGCTATTTTTTTAGTTTCGTTATTCATAACTGGATGCAAAAATACCACATTTTTATTAAAAGTGTTGCTAATGCTTTTTGCACCTTAAGGCTTGTAAATAATCGATTGCATATTATGCTGTAAATTATGGACTTTGCTGTTTGCGTTTTTTTAACCACCACCATAAGAGTATAATAGCTATAGTTAAAAGTATAGAGGAAAGCCATGAACCCTCTAAACCGAACTCACCACCATTCAACAAATTATCTTCGACTTGGGTTTGAATTGTAATCGAATTTAATGTTTCCCCACTGACACTGAAACC
The DNA here is from genome assembly GCA_031263585.1 of Prevotellaceae bacterium. GTDB lineage: Bacteria > Bacteroidota > Bacteroidia > Bacteroidales > UBA932 > JAISFN01. Next base: position 14,234 of record JAISFN010000135.1, read on the forward strand.
GAAAACATGACCTTGGAAAAAATTCCAACTGAAGTGTAAAGCAATGGAAAACCAAAGATTTTTTGTAAATATATACGGTAAACCCAGTATAATGCCGGCCAAAGTAATATTTAAAAACGGTATTAATCCAAAGTTGGGATTGAAAATATGGGCGATTGAAAAAAATGAGGAGCTTATAAGCAAGGCTATATATTTGTTCATGGATTGCATAAGGTTGTTAAGAATATATCCCCGCATGATAATTTCCTCGTTAAACGATACCAACATAAAGAACAAAATGGAAAGGCAAAAACTATACAGATTAAAGTTTGTATTAGCAATTTCAATTTCATTCAGTCCAAGTAAAATATAAAAACCTATAATAATGAGTATTGCACCTATAATATACCCAAGGAACAAATTGTTCCAATAACCTTTCAGCCGAAAACCCATATTCATCAGGCTATTCTTATCAAGGAAAGCTCTGAATATATAAACAATTGTTAAGGTTCCTATTAATGAAAAAAGTTGTATAACCGTTATTTGCACGGATGTGTAATTACCCGCTTTGTCCAAAGGATTGGTTCCTGAAATAAAGGTTCCCAATAATTGGAAAAATCCCATGAAAATAAACCAAGGAATGATTATTAAAACGGCTCGAACCCAACCGTTGAGTAAAGGTTTATTTTCATACGGGGGAATAGCTGATGTGTTGATATTGCTCATGTATGTATATAGAAACTGCTTTGAATTTACGATTATATAATATAAAATATTTAATTTCAGTTTGTTAATAGGTATATTTTATTATCTTTGTGATTGTCAAATAAATAATTGCAAAAAAATAGATAAAACGTAGTATCCAACTAAGCTGACTGGAAAACAGCGCCAAGTTATAGAAAAAATCGTAAATTGCAAAAAAGAAAGAGAAAACATTCTTTACGAGAAATTATGAACGCAGTTTTCTACATAATTAATGCCATTAATCCAAATTCATTATATTCAATAAGATTTGATATTGCTGATTATGAGTAAATTAAAATTAGCGTTTTTAAAATTTATAAAAATAAGCGAAATATAAAACGATATATGTTATAAATTACTGATAATAACACATACTTAAAGAAATATGGAACGCTATCTTTTATCTAATAAAAACCGGTTGTCAGTGGCATATGTTACCCAACGATTATCCCCGAGAGGAATTGGTTTATTACTATTTCCGTAATATTGACGGGAATAAAAAATAAAGGGTATAAAACACCGTATTGTAGTTGATAAAAATGGATTTTTAATAACCGTTATGCTTACGATAGCCAATATCCACGATAGCAAAGCGGCTCATCTTCTGATGAGTGTTCTTAAAGAATCATGTTGTTCTGTAAAAACGATTATTGCCGACCGGTTAAGAAGCACTGGGCGATTGAACGTACTTTTGCTTAGTTAGATAATTACCAGAGACTATGTCACAATTATGAAACTACTTTTGACTCGGCTGAAGAGATGGTCAAAATTGTATCTATAAAATTATTGTTGAACAAAATTTAAATAGGCTCTAAAAATCTTTCCCTGAATTTTGTTTACAATATATTTTTTCGAAAAATTAAATTGCTGGTAATTATAGAGTTTTCAAATAGATTGGACGAATTAGAATTTAATAGTTAAAAAATATAAAAAATGAGGTACCCTTTTAAAATAATTTATCGTTTACATAAATGGATAGTTAATTTTTCGATAGTTACAAAGATTTGAATAACTTTGGGTGCATAATATTTATATAAAACTTATGCCATATTTTAAAGAAATACCAACTGATATTTTTGAAAAAATCCTTTCAGGGAATTTTTCAGAAAATGATATAAGCATATATCTGGAACAACATCCCGAACATAAAAAAGTTATTGATGAATTGTTGTTTTTAAGTAATCAGTTTAATAAAAACCAATTTACCGTTTCGGAAAATGATGCCTTTGATAAGATAATTGAAAAGGCCGGACAACCGCAAAAACGTCATTTCATATCTCATTACCGCTATCAAATCATTTCGGTTGCTGCGTTGTTGATACTATTCTTTTCATTGCTTACTTTTTTTCCTGCCGGTAAAAATACAATAGGGGATGAGGCTATTGATAAAAAAACAATAGCATACCTCGAATTGTCAGATGGCCGTAAAATCGATCTTGGCAAAGAAAAAGAAGTATTGGTGGATGATAAAGGCATACAGATTAATTTAAAAGGGCAGGATATAGACTATAATGGTAAAACAACAGAAGAAATTGTTGTTTACAATACTTTAGTGGTGCCCAATAAAGGCGAATATATATTACGATTGACCGACGGAACTGTAGTATATGTTAATTCAGGCAGTACCCTGGAGTTTCCTTTACAAGTGCCAAAAAAAGGAGAGCGAAGGGTGAAACTTAAAGGTGAAGCATATTTTGATGTGGTTGAGTCTGACAAGGATAATCGATTTATTGTAGAAACAGAAAAAGGTAATATCGAGGTATTGGGCACTAGCTTTAATGTATCTTCTTATTCGGCAGATAAATACTGGCATGCAACATTGGTTAGCGGTAAAATAGTTTTTACTTCGACAGATAAAGAATATTCGGCAGAATTGTCTCCATCAGAACAAATAGCAATCGACAGAAATAATAACTATAATATTAAGGTAGTGGATGCCAAAACATATACAGTATGGAAAGACGGTCTATTTAAATTCGATAATATGCCGTTGGAGCTCATTGTTGAACGTTTGCAACGATGGTATGATGTAGCTATTGAATTTAAGGATTCTATAATAGCAGGAGAATGTTTTACAGGAGTTTTTAGAAAAAATGAACCTATTGAACATATCCTTCTTATGTTGGAAAAAACCCAAAAAATAAAAGTAGTATCAAATAATCAACAGAATATAATCTTAATAAAATATCCTTAATTGTATAACCTGAAATATTTAAATTGCCAATGAAACATACCTATTAAGTAGGTGCTTATCAGTTCTTGATAAGTGACGCAATCAAAGATATTTATTTGTTTTAACAATGTAGTTCGATATATTGTTGGAATATAGAAACTTCACTATGTAAATAAAGCATAATGGTGTAAGGTAGGGGTTTGTTTTATCCGAAAAATAACATTTTTCCTTACAAGAAAACTATAATTATAAACATATATACACTTAAAACAAAAGCTATGATAATACGGTTTATTAAAAAAGAATAAGTCTCTTCAAAGTAAATAAAATCAGTGAAATAAAATTAATAATAGCAACATAGCTGATAATGTTGCAGAAATACAGAAACTTCTACCATACATAAGAAAGTATTGGTATGAGGTAAAGGCGGGTTATGCCTAAAAATCAAAATAATTAATCATTAAAAAATCTACAAAATGGATGAATTGAAGTATCCAAAGGAAAAACAATCTTTATCCCATAAATGGAGGTTGTGCTTGTTGAGTGTCTTGCTATTGTTTTTAGCAATTAATTTGACAGCTCAAACACAAGTATATGAATTTGATTTCAAACAGGATTCCTATACTTATGTGTTTAAGCAGATCTCGGAAAAAACATCTTATCGTTTTATTTACAGTAATGCTGATATTGCTAACCTAAAACCTTTGACCTTAAAGATAACGGCAAACAGTATCTCAATATTATTGGATAAAATATTGGAAAACACTGAGTTAAAACATTCTTTAATGGATAAAGATAAAACGATTGTGCTGAGTAAAAAAGATAAACAGGAGGAGATTATCAACAAGCCTCAGCAACGTGTTAATTCGGCTAATATAGCATCTCAGGAACAAATAACCTTGGTTGGGAAGGTTATTGATGTAAAAAACAATGAGCCGATGCCCTTTGTATCGGTTATTGTAAAAAATAACAGCAACTATGGAACATCAACCGATCTGGACGGTAATTTTTCGTTTCAGGCTCCTGCATCGGCTCAGGCACTGCAAATATCATTTCTTGGGTATGTAACTCAGGATATTACTATTGGTACATCCACCAATTTCAATATAATACTTGAACCCGATGCTTTTGATTTGGAGGAAATAATTGTGGTAGGATACCAAACCCGTAAAAAAAGTACTTTAACAGGGTCGATAAAAGCATTGGATGCCGCTATAACAAAAGATAAGCCTATTGCCAGTTTTGATGCCGCTTTACAAGGACAGGTTGCCGGTGTATATGTTATGACATCAGGTAATCCAGGGGAAACAAGTTCGATGATTATAAGAGGTGTTACCTCGCTTTCCAATTCAACTACTCCCTTATTTATTTTGGATGGAGTCCAGATATCTCCGGTTGATTTTTCTGCTATAAACCCAAATGACATCGAGAGTTATACGGTATTGAAAGATGCTGCGGCAACATCAATTTACGGGGCGCAGGCGGCTAATGGCGTAATATTGATGACCAGTAAAAAGGGGAAAGATATGAATGTCGAGGTAAGGTATAATTTCCAGTTAGGCCTTTCACACCTTACCCGCCCTCGCTTTACAATGATGAACACCGAACAACGGTTGCAATACGAGGAAGAAATGGACCTTCGTACATTAGACCCTTCAGGTACATTTTACATAGGAACTAATGAGCGTAAGGATTCATTGTTGATGATTAATACCGATTGGCGCGATGAAGTTTTTAGGGATGCATTTCTACAATCCCATGAAATATCGATACGAGGAGGGAATAATAAAACGCGTTATTACAATTCACTCAATTTTTACCAGCAGGATGGTACAATAAAAGGTTCCGGCTTTAAACGATTGAGTTTGCGGGTAAACATTGATCATAATCTATCAAAGTATTTTAATGTTGGTATATCATCAATGCTGGGATATAATAAACATAGTGAAGTTCCTGTCGGGTCTGGGTTTTCAACTAATATTGTTAATCCTGTTTTTGCCTCGTATGCACTTTCTCCGTATTTGAAGGCTCGTGATGACGACGGTAATTTAATTGATTTCCAAAATTACTTGTTCCGGAATCCGGTTCTTTATCGTGAAATGTCGGTATTTGAAAACGAGGGGTTTAAAATGGTTGATAATGTATATGCAGAAATTTTGTTTTCCGATAAATTAAAATTTAAAGCCAATGTAGGAGCTGATATTAACTTAATTAACGATTATGTTTACCAAAGCCCCTATTGGGAAAAAGGAAAATCAGTTTCGGGCTATGTGTCAAAAGGCTTTTCAATGAGCAACCGACTGACAAATACAAATTTATTAACCTATATAAATACTTTTAAAAAGAACCATAACGTTACAGTGATATTAGGGCAGGAAACAAATTATTCCGATAGTAAATGGTTTAACGCATCAGGTACAGGGCTGGCAAATGATAAAATTAAAATGCTTTCTGCCACGGCTATTCCCGACAGCCCAATAGATACAAGGACTAAATGGTCTAACATCTCTTATTTTGGGATGATTAACTATAACTTTCAAAATAAATATTTCCTTGATATTTCAAGCCGTCGTGACGGAAGTTCCCGTTTTGGACCCAACAGGAGATGGGGTAATTTTTGGGCAGTAGGAGCTTCGTGGCAGGCAAAACGTGAGAGATTTTTGGCAGATAACAAAACAATCAGCCTATTAACGTTAACAGCATCAACAGGAACATCAGGTAATGCCAATATTCAGCCTTATATATGGAAAGGTATGTACACTTTTGGAAAAGATTATAATTATAATAACGAAACAGGTTCTTCTCCATCATCACCGGGTAATCCGAGCTTGCAATGGGAAGAAGTTCATAAAAACAATATGGGTATTGAAATAGGATTTTGGAACCGCTTGCGTTTTAAAATTGAGGCTTATTATAACATCACCAATAAAATGCTATTGGAAGCGCCAATTTCTGCAACAACAGGATTTACGGCAATGCAAAAAAATGTTGGAAAGCTTCATAATAAAGGTGTTGAATTTGAGTGGGATATAACCTTGTTGGCAAATAAGGATTTTTATTGGAAATTTAATGGAAATATAGGATACAACACTACTAAAGTAATAAAATTAACCGCTGATGCTAAGGAATATGATTTTGGATCTTACATTGTTAAGGAAAATGAGCGTTTCGGATTGTTTTACCTTGCCCGTTATGCCGGAGTCGATCCGTTAACCGGTGCCCCATTATGGTATGATAAGGACGGTAATTTAACCAATACCTGCAGGGATAGTGACAGGGTAATGCTTGATAAATCCGTATTCCCTTTATTAACCGGTGGTTTTGGTACTGATATGTCCTATAAAAATTTCTCTCTTTCGATGTTTTTTGTGTGGATGGGTGAACGTTATATGCTAAGTCAGGCTGCTAATTTTTATAATTCAAACGGACGCTATAAAGAATATAACCAAAGTGTGGATATGTTGAATTACTGGAAAAAATCTGGAGATGTAACACCTTATCCTCATCCTAAATATAGTTCGAATGAAGCGGATACCCGTTATCTGGAAAAGGCATCTTTTTTACGATTGAAAGATATAACCTTGTCTTACACCTTGGATCCTTCGTATTTAAGTAGTTTAAAGTTGATCAGGGATATGCGCCTATTTATACAAGCTCGTAATTTATTTACAATAACTCCATACAACGGATTTGACCCTGAAGTGTCGAATTTTGTTGACCCCAACGGATATCCTAATTCTCAAACTTTTACTTTTGGTATTGACTTAACTTTTTAAATTATATTATAATGAAACGATTAATACAGGTTTTGAAAATATATCCTCTTGTGTTTCTCATTGTATTTGCGTCATGTACGGATTTACTCGATCAGGATCCTTACGGAGAAATTGATAATGAGAAAGCAATTGAGACAATTAATGATGCACAAACTGCCTTAATTGGTATCTATGGCGAACTTATGCGGGATTATTGGGGACGTAATGCAATTCTTTTCGGAGACATAATGACCGATAATTGTTTCCCCGCTCGAAGTTATAATGACCATGCTGAATTTCAGAGATATATCTACTCGTCAAGTTCAAGTGAAATAGGCTCAATATGGCTGACTTTATACTCTAATGTTAATAAAGCTAACAATATTATTAATGTTATTGACGGATTAAGCGGGTCAAATTCAAAGAAAAATGATATAAAAGGTCAGGCACTTGCCTTAAGGGCATATGCCTATATGGAACTTAGCAAATGGTTTTCACCGGCATATAGTATTAATAAAGAAGGGCTCGGAGTTCCAATTGTTTTGCAGAAAAGTAATGATGCAAAACCTTTGCGGGCCAGCCTTGAAGAAACTTATACCCAGATAGAGAGCGATTTATTAGCAGCTGACGGGCTTTTGGTGCAAAAAACAGAAGTTACAGAAGAAAGTGTAAAATATATGACATTGTGGGCTGTTAAAAGTCTTTTAGCGCGTTTTTATTTGTATAAAGGAGAATATCAGAAAGCTGTTGATTATGCTACCGAAGTTATATCTTCAAACAGGTTCAGCATTTATGGTAACATTAACGATTTGGCAAATATGCTGAGAAATGACAAGGGTTCCGAAATAATTTTCCAGATAGGATATACCACTTCTGATTATGGCAATCCATTAAGTGGCTTTTACTATGACGTAAAACTATCATCAACTCCTCGTGTCCAGTACGTTCCAGCCATGCGTTTAACAAATTTATATAAACAGTTTGGAGCAGCTAATTCTTCAAAGTTCGGAACCGAAGATATTCGTTTTCGTAATGGTGGATTTTTTATAACGAAAACAACGACCGAGAATTGGGAAAGCATGATTTGTTACAAATATCCCGGAAACCCAGCTTTGCTCGAAGGACTAAATATGCCGAAAATTATACGTTTACCTGAACTTTATTTAATTCGTGCCGAGGCTTACAGTTATTTGGATAAAGATACTGAAGCACTGGCTGATTATAATGCTTTACGTAAAAAACGGATAGAGAATTATGTAAACGAAACAGGTTTGAAAGGCAGTAAACTGAAAGATGAAATATACAACGAACGTATGCGTGAATTGTGTTTTGAAGGGTTTTATTGGTTCGATTTGAAAAGGGCTGGAAAAGGTTTCGAAAAATCACCAACTGACGAAGAATTAGAATACATTGATATTAGCGGAGCTAATATCAAGCTGGAAGCTAATAGCTATCGCTGGCTATGGCCTATTCCATCTGTGGAGTTGAATGGTAACCAGAATATTCAAAAAAATCCAGGATATTAATCTATTAATACTATAACTATGAATTTATATAAATACTTTTTGGGTTTGCTTTTTTGTTCACTGCTTTTGCTTGCATGCAGTGGTAACGAGATGGCATCCTTTAACCCGAAGGATTCTTATATCGTATTTCAACACGAGGCTTATTCGGTTAACGAAAGCCGTGAGCAGATTTTTCCTATAGTTGTTGAGGCATCGGGTACTTTTAGCGGTGAATTAACCGTGGATTTCGAGTTTTTTACCGATAGTGATGCAGGTGAACCTGCAGTTGGAGGTAAAGATTATATATTACTTAATCAATCGAAAACCTTACAATTTGCTAATGGAGTAGGGCGAGATACTATCAAAATAAAAACTATCAATGATGATTTAAAAAACGGATATCGGGTAATAAATATCCGCTTAATTAATCCTAGCGCTGATTATAATATTGGTTTCGAAGGCAAACGCGATTTTACGATAGTAACAATTCTGGATGATGAATCACAATCGAAATTCGAGGGGATATGGAAAATCAATGGAAAATCAATTTATTATGCTGAAGGTGGTGTTGAGCGAATGACTGCTGATACTACAGCAAATTATACCACGACTATCCCTGAATATACAGTAACAGCTACGTTGCATCCAACAGAAGCTAATACATTAAATATAGCAGGTATTTTCAATGTACCATGGTTAACGATTAAACTTATTGTTGATGAGGGTAAAGGCGAGGTTCGTTTGCCCAATGTATTAGCTGGTTATGTACCACAAGATGATGGAAACCCTGTTTACATATACGGCTTTGATGAAAAGTTGGAAACCTATGAAGATCCTGTAATCGGGAAAATACTGAATGATGGTACCCTCCAGTTTTTCCGGTACATCGCAATTATTGTAGTTGGTGGTGTCGAATATTCCCTTGGCTGGGAAGGAGCCACACTAAAGGCAACATGGGTAAAAGAAGATTAACGAATTAAATTAAATGAAAAAAATAACATTATTACTATTTTCATTTTTGCTGGTTTTAGCCGTTCAGGCTCAAAACTCTCGACAGGTTATAGGCATTAAGGAGGCAAAGGAAAGCTATTTATATAATAAACCCGTTGACCAGCAAAACTTAGCAACTCCGTTTTTAAAATCGGCGCCCGTAATTACGAAGCATAAATGCTCCGAAGGATGTACGGATCATCATATACAAAAAGATGGAAGTGTGCCTTTTATTTGTGCCACTGATGAGGCCGACCAAATTATGCGTCGCCGTTTTCCACAATGGCGCACTACTTTGGATTTTGAGCAATTTATATACAATAAGTCCCAGCAAGTCCGTAAAAAACTATCCTTGAAATCGGGAAGAGGCGGTGAAAGCAAAGCTTTGTATAAAATCCCTGTTATTGTGCACGTATTGTATTTCGACGGTCAGGCTATAGGTCAAGACCATAATATAACAAAAGAGCAGGTTTATTCACAATTCGAGGTATTGAATGAAGATTACCGTAAAAAGCGTAATTCACGCGGATATAACGTGGAAGAAGCCGGAGCCGATGCCTTAATTGAATTTGTGCCTGCATTGTATGACCCCGAAGGGAATTTATTGCCTGAACCGGGTATCCATCGCATAAAAGCCGAGGATATTACCGATGGTGAATATACCATTTCATCAAGTAACCGTTATATGGAAATGAATTGGTCGGAATGGGTGAAAAAACAAACCCATTGGAATCATAATTGTTACTTTAATTTATGGTCCTTAGGTTTAACTGGAGGTGTTTTAGGGTATGCAGCTTTTCCTGATACTGATTTACCAGGCATTGGCGGACTTGTAGAAGCGACTCCAGCGGAATATGACGGAGTAGTTGTTGATTACCGCCGTTTCGGGTCATATGAAAAAGGGCCTTTCCAGGGAACGGCACAAGACAGTAAAGGACGTGCCGCATCACACGAAGTTGGCCACTTTTTAGGCTTACGACATACATGGGGCGATGGCACTTCCGACTCTTTCGGGCAATATCCTAATGGATGTGAATATGATGATTATGTTGAAGATACACCCAATTCCAAAGAGCCGATGTATATTAACAAGCCATTGTATTTGTGCGGCGAACGTGAAATGATTGAGAACTTCATGGATTATGCCAGTGATTATGTAAAAAACGTTTTTACCAATCAGCAGGTTGAGCGTATGCATACGGTTATGGAATACAGCCCCCGGCGTAAGGAACTGGCTTATTCAACTGTAGCTGTTGAAAACGGAAATAAAACCCCGGTTGTTGAAATACAGGTATCAAGTAAAAACCTTAAGGTTTATGAGTTATTTTCGTTGGATGCGTACGTTTACCGTTTTCCGGGTAAATATGAGTGGACTTTCGAGGGTGGTATTCCTGCTACTTCAACTGAACGTAATCCTGGCGTGTACTTTACAACTCCCGGAACAAAGAAAATAAGCCTTACCGTAAGTAATACATTTAGTTCCGTAATTCAAAATATATATGTTAATGTTGCAGCATTCGAATCTTGCGAGCCTTTATTTAATGCTACATTAAAGACATTAAATCCTCTTGTTTTCAATGAAATGTTTGGTTATTACATGACTGGACATGGTGATGTATTTGGAGTAAAGCAAATAGCTAGTAAGTTTGAAATGGTGAATGATGATAAAATAAAGGCTTTAACTCAGGTTGAAATGGCTTTTAAAAGGTTTGTAATTCAGACAGGTTATAATCCCGATAAAACATTTGATTTGTATATTATGGATGAAGATTCGGAAGGGAAGCCCGGAGATGTATTAGCAACACAAAAAATAAGAGTTGGAGATGCTTACAAAGCTTTCCAAGCGAATGAACTCTTTACTGTGTATCTTGATAATCCGATTATTCCTTCCACCGGAAATTATTTTATCGTAATAGATCTTGATTATAATCCTTTAAATCGATCATATGTACGTGGATATAAGTTTGAATTAAAAGCTGGTATTTCTCCTGTAAATTATTCATGGTCGTACGGGGTAACGCGCGAGACAACATCCTCGCCTCCCGAATGGCAAGAATATGATTGGATTCCGTATACTGCATCCGAAGCAGTTGATAATGGTTGGGAAGCATCTATATTGATGTATTTGCTGCCGAAATTCAGCCCTGATGGTGATGCTGTTAGAAAACCGGAATTTACTATTCCAGCATCAACATCGCCTGGTATTGAAATTGAAGCCGAGCTTAACGCTAAACCCGAAGGAATAACAAAGGTTCAGTGGAAAGTGCAAAAGGGGGATAAAGATACGGTAATAACAGATGAAAATAATATTAAAATTAAATGGGAAGAAGCAGGAGAGTATTTAGTTTCCCTTACATATTTTGGTGAGCCTTGTTTACAGAAGACAACTACCAAGCAAATTGTTGTTAAAGGTATTCGATTTGAAATTGAGGCTTATCGTGAAGAGTGGGGCGATAAAGTTATGGTTACTAAGTCATATTGTAGTACCAATCCCATAACTTTAGGAATTGTTGAAAAATTTTCATCAGGCAGCGGAGCTGTTTACAGATGGTCGGGAGGAGATATTCCCACGGGTACAGTAGGCGAAACAGTAGAAGTAATGCCTGAAAAAACTACCACCTATACAGCTACAACAACAGATGAAAACGGCAAGGATATTTCTGAAACCATTACTATTGAATATATACCTGCCGAACCTAAAGCTGTATTCAAAATTTTATCGCCACATGTTATTGTTTCAGAAGATACAATTGCTCTTTATCTGGGGACCGACCCTATCCGGATATTAAATGAATCGGAAAACGGAGAGTATTACAATCTTACTACAACAAGGATAAGAGATAATAAGAGTTTAGGCGACGAGTATATGGAAAATACAGGAAAATATGAGCTTGATAAGATTTTTTCTTTTGAAGGAAGCGGTTTGTATTTATTCCGTATGAATGCTGTTCATCCGGGTTGCGGATGGGAAACAGAATCTACGGATTACACTGAGCTTTATGTAAAAGTATATAGTGAGGCTCAGTTTGGGGAAGTAGATTTTTCAGCAAATGGTAAACCATTGTCGATTGCAACCTCTTTAAAGTACCCTGAATTTGTTGGGTCCTATGTTGCATATGTAAACCCAAATGAAGAAGTTATTTTGAAAGCTGAATCGGACGAAATAACCCAGATTTTATGGACTAATTCATATAACTATGATACCTATACAACAAAAGAAGTAAATCTTGGCAATGTTCGTGACAGAGCATATTTTATTGTTAATGTTGTTCGTGAGCGGGTAATTAACGGACAAACATTAACCCATTCCGAAGACTTAACAGTTGTGTTATTGTTTAATGAAGATATATCGTCGGATGCGGTTGCTGATTTTTATCCGCAATTTGATTCGGTGTGTGTAGGGCAAACTGTAAAATTTGTAAATACATCAAGGAATGTGGTAAATTTCCGTTGGGATTTTTCGGGAGGTGAAGACGCTGACGATGAAAGATTAACCGATTTATCTTTACTATGGGCGCCTAACAGAGTATTTAATACGGCAGGGGAATATACCGCCAAATTAACCATTACAGATATTGAAGGGAATGAATTAAGCAAGGAAAAGAAAATATATGTGGGTTCGGTTGATGAGCCAGTTATCGAAGCAAAACCTGCAAACTCATATTGTAAAATTTCGAATGACACTTTGTATGTTTACGATTATTCTGTTGACCGTACTGATACTCGTTTAGTAGTTACAGGGAATGGTATTACCAATAAAATCAGTTATTATTTTTATACTTATGTGAGTTGGATGGATAGTTGGGAATGGCAGGAGCAAACGGAGCAAAACGGGCGTTTCCGTCCATTTTTAGTTCCATCACAGGATTGGAATATAGACGATAAGTTAAAAATTATTGCAGAAGATTGTGATGGTAATAATATTGAGAAAATATATCAAATCACCTATGTTTCTGAACTTAGGTATCCAGATTATCAGTTAAAAATAAATGGTGATGTGTTTCAATTTTCGCAATATACCGATTTAGCATCCAATCAAGTTGCTCCCAGTGAAAAATTAACACTTGCTTTATTGCCTGAAAGCGATGAACTTAAAGATCAAACCGAAGTGTTTTGGTATAAAAAGAATAATGACGGGTCGTTGACAGAGATTTCGAAAAGTTTTACCATTGAAGATTATCCGCAGGAAAACACCATTTTTGTCATTTTTTTCCGTAATAAAATAGGTCAGGGTTACCAGTATAACATTCCGATTGAAGTAGGTATAGGCAGGGAAAATCTGATGTTAATGAATCATGATTTAACGTTGGATGAAGGAAATGTTGTAGAAATTCCGTGGAATTACTCCAATGAAATTATTGTTTTGGTAGATGGTGTTATAAAGCCTGTTTGGTACAAGGTAGGTGAAACTACAATACTATCCGGCCAAAATGCTGTAGTACTTGCACCCGAATCGGGCTTATACGAAGTGGTGGCTTATATCGGTACTCGTAAAATCAGCGCAACAGTGGAAATTAAAGTCGGTGAAAGGCCCGAAGAACCTGGAGAGCCCGAGGAACCGGCAGATAATGCTGTAATAGCGCTTTACCCTGTTCCTGCACGCGATATCCTGAATATTGACAGTCCTTATGAAGGTAAAGCTTATATAGTTGATAATTTAGGCCGGTTAATCAAGCAGATTAATTTGCAAAAAGGCCCGTCAACCCTATCAGTAAGCGATCTTCCTTCAGGTGTCTATAAACTGGTTCTACAGCAAGCGAATAAAGGTAAAATTATACACCGTTCATTTATTGTTATACGTTAATTTCTAATTGGTCTATACGTCAGGCTGTCTAAAACAGCCTGACAATAAACATACATTGAAAATGAAAAAAATAATCATATTACTTGTAATAAGTCTTACGACAGGTTTGCTGAGCGCGCAAAGAATCAATTCGGTTAATTCGGCTGCAGGCTTTTTAACCATTTCGCCCGATGCGCGGGGATCTGCATTAGGTATGGCAGGGGTGGCAACTAGTCCGGATATAAATTCACAGTTTTGGAATCCGGCTAAATATGTTTTTGCCGAAAATAAAATGGGAGGAGCTTTAAATTACATTCCTTGGTCAACTAAAATGAACGATGGCTCATTTAACACCTATATTCCTGTTTATTATAAAATCGACAATAATCAGGCGGTAAGCGGTTCGTTTCGTTATTATACTTATGGCGATGAAATAAACCTGGTGGATGAAAATAACCAGCTAAGGGGAAGGCACACCCCCAACGAATTTGCTATTGATTTGGCATATGCCCGCCGTTTGGGTGAATATTTCAGTGGAGCTGTGTCGTTCAGGTATATTCGTTCAGCAATTACAAAAGATGTTACAAATTCGGGAGATAAAGCGGGGCAAGCTGTTGCCGCCGATTTGAGCATGTTTTTTTATAAGCCTATACAGCTTTTTACTCAGGACTTTACGTTGGGAGCAGGGGCCAATATCAGTAATATTGGTTCAAAAATATCCTATAATAAAAACGGGCAAAGCAGCTTTTTGCCGATGAACTTGCGTTTAGGGGGTTCGTTAGGATATGAACTTGATAAAAAGCATAATTTTACCATTACACTCGATTTTAACAAGTTTTTAGTACCAACCCCTTCGCGTAATGAGGATGGTACAACAGGCGATGCAAAACTTGATAAGTCGATAATTTCTGCGATATTCTCATCATTTGGTGATGCTCCTGATGGATTTTCGGAAGAAATAAAGGAGATTACTACATCAATAGGGTTTGAGTACAATTATATGAAAATGTTATCGTTGCGTTGCGGTTATTTTACACAGGCGGAAGAAAAAGGTGGAGTAAAATTAATTACAACAGGAGCGGGCATAATCTATAAAAAAATAACTTTCGATGTAGCCTATTTGGTACCTACTTATAATAAATTTATCCACAATAACGAATGGCGTTTTACATTGGGGATAAAACTTTAAAGCATTTGTCGTTACCAACAAACAGAGGCTGTTCAAAAAGTTCGGCCTCTGTTTTTTTGTATTTATGCTTCGATTGCAAGGTTTTGCTTTATTATTTATTATTTATGAAGTTTATTATACAAGTTCGTTAGTTACAACTATGTACTTTAGTACAAGGCTTTAGCTTCTATAAATGTTAAAAAAAATCTATTTTTGTGTCCAATATGGAAAATCGTCTCAGTACACATAGTGTAAATAGTCTACAGGAGCATTTGGTTTAGAAAACAAAATATCGTTACCAAGTGCAGCATGGAGATATTCAATTACGCTGTCGCGATATTCTCCGTCAAGTATGCCACTCTCTGGATATTCAGATACTCAAAGGCGTAGTCAGTAAAGATCATATCCATTTGCATTTGAGCTATCCTCCTCAATTAAGCATAAGCGAAACAGTTCGCCGTCTAAAGGGTCTCAGATCGCGTATGCTGTTGCAAGAATTTCCTGAGTTGAAGCGTCGCTATTGGAGAAGTCACTTTTGGGCATAGGTTACGGCTGCTGGAGTACAGGTCATATAACAGAAGATGTTCTCGAAGCTTATCAGAACCACCATAATGATAATTCCAATAGAGATGAGGATTTTATACTTGAATAAAATTATCAAAGAACTTTAGTTATCGCTTTTTAATCGACTTATAGTCGAAGTTCAGGCGAATTTTATTCGCAAAAAAGAGGGTGTCCCATGTGGGCGCTCTTTTTTTTGATTATTATGCAGCTCTTTTTTGTTGATTTAGATTTGTGACTTTTACAATCTGAGTTTTTGTGGTTTCGAAGTATTGACCGACTCTATAA
>JAISFN010000136.1 GCA_031263585.1 Prevotellaceae bacterium
TTATAGAGTCGGTCAATACTTCGAAACCACAAAAACTCAGATTGTAAAAGTCACAAATCTAAATCAACAAAAAAGAGCTGCATAATAATCAAAAAAAAGAGCGCCCACATGGGACACCCGCTTTTTTATCCTGAAAATACCACGCAATACAAATCGCACGGTAGCAAAGGGAAGTTAAATTACATATCCAATTAAAAAAGTTTTGCTGCATGTCCTGTTTTCAATCGGATAATTTCGTAATTTTGTATCATTCAACAATAAAGAATATATGCACTTACGGGCTAAAATAATCGTTTTTGTTATCCTGTTTTCACTGGTATCGGTATTTTGCTATCAGTTATACTGGCTTGTAAACTTTTATAACGGGCAGTATAAAAATATGGAAGTTGCCATTAACAATGCCATGAATAACGTCGGGTTCAGGGAGATTGCATTACAGGTGGCTTATTCCGCCCGGGCAAATTCGTCCGATTCGTTGTTGAATGAGGTAATGGATATTACCCTTGTAGTAAATAATTCGATGAACGAAATCCCGGAAAATACAGAGTCGCATAAGCATACTATTTCGGCTTTTCGCAGGAGTATCGATTCGATGAAACATGCAAGCTTTGTGATGTTTAATGACCTGATGCAAGCCGAGCTGCAACAGTTGGGTATCAATATCCCGTATTATCTGGAGTATATTGATAGTAAAAATGACAGTGTTATAGGCCGTTTATCAGTTCCTTCGGTTAGTTCCGGTAAAAATGATTACAAAGTGTACAGCTTGCCGTTATCCGCTCAAAAACAAGAGGCTTACCACCTTTACCTGTATCGTCCGCAATGGTATATTTTCAAAGATATGGCAGGCTTGGTAATTGTGTCATTATTAATGATTTTACTGCTGATATTATCCTATATATATCTTGTAAAAATAATCCGGCGGCAAAAAACGATTGACGAAATAAAAAGCGACTTTGTGAACAACATGACACACGAATTGAAAACTCCCCTATCGACAAGCTATGCGGCAATCGATGCGTTACAAAACTTTGGAATAGCCGACGACCTTATCAAACGGAATGAATATCTGAACATAACAAAAAATCAGTTAATACGGCTGAACCATCTGGTTGAGCAGATATTAACCTCATCGGTTGAAGAGCGGAAAAATACCCTGTTAAAACTTGAAAAAATTTCGGTGTACGAGTTATTCGAGTCTTTAATCAATCAATTCAACATAAATGCTTCCAAAACTATTGATTTCAAATTTGATGTGCAACCGACTGATTTATCCATCCTGGCAGATAAGGTGCATTTTACCAACATTATCAGCAATTTAATCGAAAATGCAATAAAATACTCGTACGAGAGTGTCGAAATCGCCTTATCGGCGCATATGAGTAAGGGTGTAGTTAAAATATCGGTAAGCGATAACGGCATAGGCATAGCCAAAGAAGCGGTTGATAAAATATTTGATAAATTTTACCGGATACCCGCAGGCAATTTACATAATGTAAAAGGGTACGGCTTAGGATTATTTTATGTTAAAACCATAGTTGAGCAACATGGTTGGACAATTACGGTTAAAAGCGTTAAAGGCAAAGGGAGTTGTTTTGAAATTAAATATTGAAGATTATTGATTTTAGATTTTAATAATATTCTAGTATAAACCATTGATATTATGTTATTTATATTATATAGTGTTTTCGAAATACATAAAACCATGCGAAAGGATCCGCACGGCAATAGAGGGATATGCAAAAAATCACAATAGCTGTACGCATATCGCAATTAACAAATAACCTTATTTGCATGGATAAAATAAATGTTTTGCTGGTTGAGGATGAACCCGCACTGGCCATGATTATAAAAGATTCGCTTGAAAAACGCGGTTTTAGTGTAAACTGTGCAGATAACGGCGATACAGGGCTCGAAATGTTTTTTGGGCTGAAACCCGATATTGTGATAGCCGATATTATGATGCCGAAACTTGACGGATTCAGCATGGTACGGCTCATTCGCCGGAATGATAAACAGACTCCCATACTTTTTTTGAGCGCCAAATCGAAAACCGACGATGTGGTACAAGGATTTGAAGCAGGAGGCAGTGACTACCTTCGCAAGCCTTTCGGCATGGATGAACTGATTGTGCGCATTAATGCCTTATTAAACAGAATACAAATCGGTGTGGAAAAACAACGGGTTCACCAGATTGGCGGATATACATTCGACCCAATGGAGCAAAAACTGATTTACGGGCAGTATATTGAGAGTTTATCGCATCGCGAAGCCGTTATACTCGAAAAGCTTTGTGCCAACCGTAACAGCGTGCTCGAAAACAAAGCCGTATTGCTTAGTTTGTGGGGCGACGACAGCTTTTTTAATACCCGCAGCCTGCATGTTTTTATGGTAAAGCTCCGCAAAAAACTATCGCATGACCCCAAAATTCGGATTATCAATATACGTGGTATAGGTTATAAGTTAATTTATTAACTGATGTTAATCAATTTTTACAATTTGCCATTGCTTCTCTTTTTTGGTAAGCTTCCAGCCGGGGTTTAATGTAATTTCGTAGTTATCGCCTTTTACCGTATTTCCGTTTATCCCGGTAGGCGGTGGCAGGTAAAATGCGCGCCAGTTGTTTAACCTTATCATACCGCTGTTTACCTTTACTTTACCCCACTCGCTGCTTACTGTCATATTCCGGAGTAAAACGGCATCGCTTAGCGCAATAACCCTGTCATTAGGGTTAAAGGTAAAATTAACACCGTTGTTGGGAATTACAACTTTCTCAGCCTCGGGTTTCAGTAAATTTTCGAAACTTGCGATATCTCCGAATGACTGTAACTCCTTATACTCGTCTGCCAGAATTTGCTCATAATTATAGGCCAAGAATAATTTATTCAGATAAACACTGTCAACCACAATATTATAACGGGGATCAACTTTAGCCAACAGGTGGGTCATGCCTTTTATCAATTCTTTATCATACTGCCAGCCGGGGTAAATATCGTCGAGCAGATAAGCATAAGCTGCTCCAGTAATATACCCGAAACCGTTTGTATAACCGACATTCTTATTATAAACAAATCGTTTTGTAATGTAGTCATTCAAATTTTTTATCCCGATTTTACTACCCGTGTATTCGGCTAACCCTTCGTTCAGTTCATAAGCTTCTTCGTTATTTTCAGGATATAAACTTTGCCGGTACTTTTTCACATACAAAGCATCATAAAGGCTTTGCAAGTCTCCCTGTAACGCTTTTCGCAATGTCTGTATTTCGATTTGCAGCAATGCCCTCCCAACGGGTTCATCCATGTGGTAATTCATGGAGGCAGCATTGGGTAATCCCAAACCTTTTTGGTAAGAGTGAAATATCTCGTGCGCTAAAAGATTTACACGATCTTCACATGATGAGTGCAATAAGGCATCATAAACTATAGTAATATGATTTTTACCGTTGTAATTGAAGTAACTGTTTGCTAAAGGTACTTTATTATCCCATGCCTCTTCTTTCAGCGGTTCAACCTGTCCGTTGTCGATGGCCGTGAAATACATCTTATTTTTCATGTGGTCGATAAGTATAACTGGAGCGCTGAGTTGTACACCCCATAATTCGGTGTTTTCTTTCTGCTTAAGTATTCCGGCCGTTTCCTCAAGTGATTCGAGTATGGTTTTGTCGCATGCGTATTGCCCGTAAATATTCATCAAACCGGACATTGAAAAAGCTATGGCTAAAACGCTTATTTTTCTGGTATTCATATCTATGTTTATTATATTGTTGTTTACTATTTACTGGCAACAAAAGTACAGCCGATAGCGATACAAAAGTGTTTCCGTTTTGCTACCAAGTGTTACCAAATGTTATCACCAGAGTTTATACCCAACTGTTACCATTGTCATTATCTTCGGCGTACTTACAGGCTCGGTTTTGAATGAAGTGAAGGATCTGGAATATAGGCGTTTTCTTTCACTAAGTACTACAGCAGCTTGTACAATTGTAAATTGCTTATTTAGTGATAAATAATACAATTTTCAATGCTTAATTATAGTCTAATTAATGATCAAAGGAGGCGATAAGAGACTATCCAAAAGTTGTATTTTATTTTATTTTCGTTCTCCTGAAGAAAGCGAAGGATCTTATTAGTTCTTAAATTAGATTCTTCACTTTGTTCAGAATGATTAAAGTATTGGTCTATAAAATTTTTTCGTGTAGCTTTTTATAGCCATGCTTACGCAACTTTGCTTTCAAACCAGTAAATTGCCTTTCCAAAAAATTATTGCTATTGGATATAACCGCCTCAATAGGGTCAGCCATGTCCGCAAATAAGGCATATTACGTTTTAAACTCAAGTAGGCGCTCCGAAGCCGTTTATGCGCATAGTAGCTTTTACCTCTACATTTATCTACAGTATGCTCTTTCAAAAAATTAGGCCATTGCCCTATCCTTTCTGCAAAGGCGCCTTCAAAACTCTCTTTGCCTGTCTGTGGAAGCATGCTGACAAGTTGCTTTAAGTCAATAGAGGCCTGCAGTTCTTATTTTCCCGTCAAATAAGTGTCTATTATCCTAATCTGATGGAACTGGCACATCTGAACCCG
>JAISFN010000010.1 GCA_031263585.1 Prevotellaceae bacterium
GATTAGTTAAGATTTTTGCAGATGGCGGATATCGTGGAGAATTGGTGGAAAATGTGAAGAAGTTTTGCGGCTGGGATCTGGAAATTACTCTACGTTCCGACAAAGCTGCCGGTTTTGAAACGCTGCCTGTGCGCTGAGTGGTGGAAAGGTCTTTCTCCTGATTGGAGAATTTCAGAAGACTTGCAAAGGACTACGAATATAGCACATAAATGAGTGAAACTATGGTTTACCCCGCTTTTACGACAATTATGCTGCATAGAATAAAAATTTATATAAATTCAAACAGTTCTTTAATCTGGTTCTCCGCCTGCGCCCGTCCCCTATATAAATGCCATATCCCAGAGTGGGGCAGTTTCATATTAGTGAAATAGGCAGAGTAGCGATACTTGCTGATATAAATATCATTTTCAAAGAGTTTTAGTTGCTTGCCGACAGCTTTGGGGACGTTCATTGACATACTGCCGGATAACTGCCATTCTGCGCGGTTTTACCCAGCGGAACCCCTGATAGGTCATTTCTGCAATTTCTATGCCCTCATCCAGGGGCGGCCAGTTTTGATAGGCGGCAAAAAGCCTTTGAACCGGCTGGTAAAAACGGGCAGCTATAATATAATCTATCGATTTACCGTCCGGATAGTCCGGTATTTGCTTGCTGCAAAAACCACTATCCGGACGGATCAGGCTTATGGTCTTGCTCTTCAGTTTACTGAGAGTATCTTCCAGAAACTGCAGGAAATTCTCGCAAGAAGATGTATCTCCGCTATGCAGCCGCATATTAGCTACCAATCTGGCATCATTGACAAAAGTAATCAACGGATGATGCGATTTACGCCTTCTTTTCTGCGGATTATATCCCTTTTTGGCTCCCTGTTGACTTCCTTAACGGGTCATTACCGATGAATCGCAATCAAGAACAAAATTATCAAATTGAAGTTGGGAAAAGACCCGTCCGTAAAAGTAATCCCCTTCCCGAAGGTTGAGCGCCTGGCTGAACTTACTGAAAAAGCGTTTGAAGGCGTCATGACCCGGAATACGTTCCCACCCAGAAATACCGCCCAAGGATGGATCATGACGGGTAACCTCCGTATGCGGAAAACGGTTAGCCCCACACCATATACTTACTAAAAAACTCTCTATGGCGGTTATGGCTTTATAGCCGCGGTTGGAACCGGGAACAGGCAAGTCCCGGTTGGCTTCAACCACTTTCTTAAAGCATATTTTACCTAACATCCGGCGCATCAAAACCATGCCGCCACAAGGCCTAATCTCTTTGTCTGTATAGCTTATATCAAAGTCCATAGTCCAAAGATAATCTATTGCTACCCATTAGAAAAATCTATTGCGGAATCTGGGGTAAAGCATTTTCTTTTTTTGTATATAAAAAAGGCATCTGAAATAATCGGATGCCTTTTTTATGTATAATATTAATACAATAAATATCTTAGCAAATGCCTTGTTCAAGAACAGCCTGAGCTACTTTCATAAATCCTGCAATATTAGCGCCGTTTACATAGTTAACATAACCGTCGGCTTGTTTACCATATTTTACACAAGCGTTATGGATACTTTCCATAATTTGTTTCAATTTGGCGTCAACCTCTTCGGCAGTCCAGTTCAATTTCATGGCATTTTGAGTCATTTCAAGACCTGAAACCGATACACCGCCTGCGTTAACCGCTTTACCCGGAGCAAATAACAATTTAGCTTTAATAAACTCATGGATAGCTTCGGGGGTACAACCCATGTTCGAAATTTCGCCAACACAAGTAACGCCATTAGCAATAAGTTTTTTAGCGTCGTCGCCGTTCAATTCGTTTTGGATAGCGCAAGGCAGAGCAATGTCGCATTTAATTTCCCAAGGTTTTTTACCTACAAAGAATTTTGCACCGGGGAATTTATCGGCATAAGGAGCTACAACATCATTGTTTGACAAGCGCAATTCCAACATATACTCTATTTTTTCTGCATTCATTCCGGCTTCGTCCAAAATGTAACCGTCGGGGCCCGACAATCCGATAACTTTAGCGCCTAATTCGGTAGCTTTCATAGCCGATCCCCAGGCAACGTTACCAAAACCTGACACAACGACGGTTTTGTCCTTAATGTCGATGCCACGTGTTTTCAACATATGATCAACAAAATACACTCCACCGAAACCAGTAGCTTCCGGACGAATTAACGAGCCGCCCCAAGTGTTGCCTTTACCAGTTAATACGCCTGTATTTTCGCGGGCTAATTTTTTATACCAACCATACATGAAACCGATTTCACGTGCACCAACTCCGATATCACCAGCAGGAACGTCGGTTTCGGGGCCGATATAGCGCCATAACTCAGTCATAAATGCCTGGCAGAAACGCATGATTTCAGCATCCGATTTTCCTTTTGGATTGAAATCCGAACCACCTTTACCACCGCCCATAGGCAATGTAGTTAATGCATTTTTAAAAGTTTGCTCGAAACCTAAAAACTTCAAAGTTGAAAGAGTTACCGAAGGATGAAAACGAAGACCACCTTTGTACGGACCAATAGCATTATTATATTGTACACGGTATCCAGTATTTACATGGATTTCGCCTTTGTCGTCCTGCCATGATACTTTGAATGTGAAAATGCGGTCGGGCTCAACAATACGCTCGATAATACGTGTTTTTTCGAATTCGGGGTGTTGGTTATAAACTTCCTCGATTGACTCAAGCACTTCGTGAACTGCTTGCAAATACTCTTTTTCGTGACCATACTTCGCCTGAAGTTTGTCCATTAATTCACTTACTTTCATACGAATGATAATTTTTTATTATTTTGGAAAATTGGTTTTATGATTGAAAACAGTTAATTGTAAAGCGTTAAATGTAAATCACATTAACTATTTTGTATTCATTTTCAACTATTACCCTTAATTTTCAATTATTCAACAACCCATGTCGAACCACTGTGTAACAGTTCGTCCATACTTTTGATGGTAGCTTTTTCGCGTACGGCTAATACCTGATCGCGCACGTTATCGTCATAAGTCGAATCCTTAGCGGCACGAATTACGCCCAAAGCTATCGGCATATCGGGCAATTTCATCGTTACCAGCATCATATGGATACCGGGATCGGGATTTTCGGCGTTATGTACCAGTATCTTATCAATAGTAATACCGCCTTTACCGATTTCCACAACTTTCAACTTCAGTTCTTCTTTATCAAGTATTAACCCTTTGTCGTGGTTTTTGCCGAAAACCATAGGTTCTCCGTGGCGTAGCACAATGGTACGGTCGTCGCGGTTTTCTTTATCGGTAATATCCCAGTGCACTTTATCGTTAAAAATTACACAATTTTGAAGAACCGTTGTTACGGCAGCGCCATCGTGTTTTGCCGATGCAACAAGGCATTCGGCAGTCAATTTAACATCAACATCCAACGAACGGGCGAAAAACGTTCCGCGAGCGCCCAATACCAGTTCGCCGGGTACAAACGGATGTTCAACCGTCCCAAAGGGAGATGTTTTGGTTATCTTACCCAATTTCGATGTCGGAGAATATTGCCCTTTTGTCAATCCGTAAATCTGGTTGTCGAAAAGAATAATATTAATGTCGATATTACGGCGGATAGCATGTATAAAGTGGTTACCACCAATAGCTAAAGCATCGCCATCACCTGTAATTTGCCATACGCTTAAATTCGGGTTGGCAACCTTTACGCCTGTTGCAATTGCCGCCGCACGCCCGTGAATACCGTGAAAACCATAGGCATTTACATAATACGGGAAACGTGACGAGCACCCGATACCCGATACAAAAGTAAAGCGTTCTTTTTCGTAACCGCGCTGTTCGGCTACTTCGGGTAAAGCGCGTTGTACTGCAGCCAATATAGCATAATCTCCACAACCTGGACACCATTTTACTTCCTGGTCGCTCTTAAAATCGTTCGGTGTATATTTTGTTCCCATGACTATTTGCTTATTTCTTTAATTTTATTCATTAATTCGCTTACGGAAAAGGGTAAGCCCTGTACTTTGTTGTATTGTAAATAATCGAAATGAGAGAATATCATGCGTAAATAGTTTGCAAATTGCCCCATATTCAGCTCACATACAATAATTTTTTTGAATCTCTTGAATATCTCCCCAGTATTGGAAGGTAGCGGATTAATATAATTAAAATGAGCCAGACTGACATTCTGTCCTTCTTTCCTCAACTGATTAACAGCTGAATACAAGTGTCCGTAAGTACCGCCCCATCCGACAACCAACACGTCGCCCGATTCATCTCCGAATATTTCTTGCTTTGGGATAAAATCCTGCACTCTTGCTACTTTTGCAGCCCGTATTTCAACCATGCGCTGGTGATTTTCGGGATCGGTCGAGGCGCTTCCTTTCAAAAAGTCTTTCTCAAGGCCTCCGATACGATGTTCCAAACCTTTTGTTCCGGGTATTACCCAGCGGCGTGCCAAACGTTTTTCATCGCGTGCATAAGGTAGGTAACCTTCGGTTCCTTCGGGAACAATAGGCGGATGTATTTCGGGGAAATCTTTCATCGCTGGGATACGCCAGGGTTGCGAGCCGTTAGCGATAAACCCGTCGGTAAGCAACATAACCGGAGTCATATGTTCCATGGCAATTTTAGCAGCCTGGAAAGCGTAATTGAAACAATCCGACGGTGTACTTGCCGCAATAACTACTAGCGGACACTCGCCGTTACGCCCCCAAAGCGCCTGCATCAAATCCGCTTGTTCGGTTTTTGTAGGCAAACCTGTTGAAGGGCCTCCGCGTTGCACATCAACAATTACTAAGGGTAATTCTGTCATCACAGCTAACCCGATTGCCTCCGATTTCAGCGACAAACCGGGGCCGGAAGTCGAAGTTACCGCCAAATTACCGGCAAACGACGCACCGATAGCCGTACAGATACCGGCAATTTCGTCTTCGGCTTGCAATGTTTTAACACCTAAATCTTTGCGTGCAGCAAGTTCTTCCAGAATATTGGTTGCCGGAGTAATAGGATATGAGCCGCAGAACAAAGGCAGCCCCGATTTTTCCGAAGCGGCAATCAGCCCCCAAGCTGTTGCCTGATTGCCGTTAATATTGCGATATACGCCTTTTTCCTTTTGCGCAGTGGGTATTTTGTATGTGTTGGGTATGGCGTGTACATTGCCTGCGTAATTGTAGCCTGCCTTTAACACGGCTTTATTGGCAACAATCAGTTCGGGTTTCTTTTTAAATTTACGGTCAAAATATTCTTCGGCAAACGTTAAAGGTTCGTTAAACATGTAAAAACAGATGCCCAATGCAAACATGTTCTTACAACGGTCGATTACCTTGCGATCGAGTCCACTGTCTTTCAAAGCCTCCTTGGTAAGTTCCGAAATAGGGGCGTAAATAATGTGCCTGTCGTCGAGCTTTAACTCGGTAAAAGGGTTCTCGGTTTTAAACCCTGCCCGCTGGATGTTTTTTTCATCAAACAAGTCCGAATCCACAATAATACTTGCCGTTGGTTTTGTCCAACGTGCATTTGCCTTTAAAGCAGCCGGATTCATAGCAATCAATACATCGCAAAAATCTCCGGGAGTTTTTACTTCGCCGCTTCCTACATGTACCTGGAATCCTGAAACTCCGGCAACAGTACCTTGCGGAGCACGTATTTCTGCCGGGTAATCGGGGAAAGTTGAAATCCCTTTACCCAATAAAGCTGCCGTATCGGCAAATAATGTTCCTGTTAACTGCATTCCGTCTCCGGAATCTCCCGAAAACCGAATAACAACATCGTTCGTTTCAATAGTTTGTTTGCCCATAGATATCAAGTTCAAAGAGTCACTATTTTTCTAAGTTGTACTTACAGTTTATTAGCAATATACTTTTATTTTCTGTAAATTCGTTACAAAAATAGCCTTTTTTTAATATAAAAAGTAATTATTCTGTCAAATTTATCACTTACCCGACAAATGTCTTATTCTCAGCATTATTATTTGCAATACGAAATAAATCCTCAACTTTTTTCAAAAATACCACAATACGCTATTTATAAATACAGTAAACATAGTATTGAAGAAATAAAATAAAAACAAATGTAAACAGTAAATTTAACCTGCAACTATAATTTACAGATGTTGTATAACGCTTTTCGGTTAATTTTATGAAATTGTTACAAAACATCTGCTTTTTATACATGAAAGCACGTTGAATAAATCTATTCGATTATATTTTGATATAAAATGCAAAGAATTTCCTATATTTGAAAAGTTTTTAAGTGGAGCGAATTTTGTTTTTACTCCAAGTTATTATCATAATATTATCCTGAACAAAGCGAAGTGTATGAAATATAGATGCTTCGTTTCATTCAGCATGACAATTTGATAGTTGCTTACGTATTACAATACGGTTTTGTTGGTTTGCCGATTTGCTGGTTCGTGAAGTATAAAACATTAATTATCAATTGAGGGTCTCAACTTTATAATCAAATAATAAATAGCCCGTAAGGGTTTAAATAGACTTAAAATATGCCACAAATTTCAGAGAAAGGCAAACTGATGCCTGCATCGCCAATTCGTAAATTAGTTCCCTATGCCGAGGCGGCAAAAAAACGGGATGTAAAAGTGTATCATTTAAATATCGGGCAGCCCGATATCCCGACGCCTCAGGTAGCGCTTGATGCTGTAAAAAACTATAGCGCCAAAGTTATCGAATACAGTCACTCGGCCGGTAACGAGAGTTATCGCAGAGGGCTTGCCGAATATTACCAAGGTATTGGCATTGATGTTACATATGAAAATATTTTGGTTACCACCGGAGGCTCCGAAGCGATAACCATTGCCCTGATAGCCTGCCTTAATCCTGGTGATGAAATAATTATTCCCGAGCCGTTTTATACCAATTACAATTCGTTTGCATTACTGGCCGGGGTTAAAATTAGGCCTATCACAACCAGCATCAATACTGATTTTGCACTGCCTTTGATTGAAGAATTCGAAAAGCTTATTACACCTAAAACAAAAGGTATTGTTATTTGTAACCCTAACAATCCTACAGGGTATTTATATTCGCCCGAAGAACTAGAATCGTTGCGCCAGATTGTGCTGAAACACGACCTTTACCTGTTCTCGGACGAGGTTTACCGCGAATTTTGTTATGACGGCATGCAACACATCTCGGCAATGCACCTGAAAGGTATCGAAAATAACGTTATTTTATTCGATTCCACTTCGAAACGTTACAGCATGTGCGGTATCCGCATAGGGGCTTTGGTTACACGCAATTGCGAAGTGTTGAATTCGGTTTTACGGTTTTGCCAGGCAAGGCTTTGTGCTCCGTCGTACGGTCAAATAGCTGCCGAAGCCGCGTTGAAAACTCCGCATGAATATTTTACCAATGTTTATAACGAGTACATCGGTCGCCGCAATTATATGGTGGAAGCTTTGAATAAGATCCCCGGCGTGTATTGCCCCAAACCCAAAGGTGCGTTTTATACCGTTGTAAAGCTACCCGTTGAGGATGCCGACCATTTTGCACAATGGCTACTCGAAGAGTTCGAGTACGAAAAACAAACCGTTATGGTCGCTCCGGCATCGGGCTTTTATTCGACTCATGGATTGGGAAAAAACGAAGTACGTGTTGCTTATGTGCTAAATATTGACGACTTACACAACGCTATAAAATGCCTCGAGGAAGCTTTGAAGGTATATCCGGGCAGGGTAAAATAATTAAACATACTTGTAGAGACGCTTTGGAGTATCTCTACTTTTTTAAAGTCCCCTCAGAACCTGTTACGTAATTTAATATAGGGCCATTCAGTAGATAAAAAGTAAATATGATTATTTAATATTTCATCCAAAAATATAAATATTTGTATATTAATGAATTGGTTTATGAATTTATTGAATTTTATATCACAATATCTTGATGAAGCCAGTTGCCGACAGCAAGAGCGATAACAATATTTTTGTTATCCATGCCACCGAACAGACGTTTCCTTGGAAAAAAGGCGATTCTACTTCTATAATAACCGCCTTAACTCCGTTTGTAGATCATGAAATATTGGGAGATGAAATGCAACAGCTGCGTACGTTGCTTAATGAGGTACGAACCCTATTTAGCTTCGATATTGCAAAGAACAAGCGGCTTGATCCATTACCAGACAAGCGCCAAAACCGACGCCAATTTAACAAGCCGACTGCTGGGAGCATACGAAGAAGCCGTGCCGGTAACAGAAAAAGATGATTACCAGCTGGATTTAAGCAATAACCTGTTCCTTGAATACCGCGTTCGCTTTGAGTCGGTGGCCTTTGGCCGGTTTATCAATTTATTGAGCGAGGACTTGCGGGGTTATATCCGTTTCAAGTTCGAAGGCAAAACGTACAAGGGATTTGTTTTGAAGGCCGGAGAGGCTCCCGTTAATAATCAGCCTCAGGAGTGGGAATTGCGCCTGCACCCCGAAACGCCGTTTTTATTGTCGTACGAGCCGTTTTTTATGACGGGGAAGTACAGCCAACGCGTTGATTTATAATTAAAAAAAAGGGGGGTTGGCAACCCCCCTTAACTAACTGAGTATTAATTATACAATAGGTGCCGACTATTACAAGTTTGAAAAGCTACCAATTGTATATGGTACAATATAAATAAAATTTTTAACGGGATTTGTAAAGCTGGAGATTATTTTTTATTGTGTCTGAATAATCTTTGTAAAATAAGATTTTATATAGCCGTCTTCAATCTTATCCCCCCATTTAAATTCTTCCGTACTAACTGTTTTTTCCCATGGCGAACCCTCTTTGTGCGACCATTCGGATAAAGCTGAAGCAGTCCATTTCCCAAAAAAATATCTTTGTATTATTTTAGTATCTTTGCCGAAGATAAACGTTATATATGAAGTCATATTCTGACATAGAGCGTCTAAGAAGCTACTCGACCATTTTTTCGAGCAATGTTTTTTTACGCCTTATTGAACAGAATGATTTCAATTTCATCGATAAGAAAATAGACCGATTTGACATTGACGGGTTCAAAAATAAAGAAAAAACGTATAATCAATATTTGAAATACGTATATAAGGCTTTATGCAACGAATATAGATGCGAGTACGTTTATAAGAATCAAATAATAAACGATTTGCTGTTAAAAGAATATGAATTAAGCAGTACGATAGCTATTAATGAATTTCGTGTTGGAAATTCAATAGTTGATATCGCTATGTTTAATGGTGTCAGTCGAGCATTTGAAATAAAAACGGAACTTGATTCCGACAAAAGGCTAAATAATCAACTGTTGGATTATGAGAAACTTTTTGACGAATGTTATATTGTAACTCATGAATCTTTGGTTGATAAATATTTGAATCAAAAAGACGATACAGGGATAATTGTTTTATACAAAGAAAAGAATTGCCTGAAATTAGAAGAAATCAGGTCATCTAAAAAAAATAACACAATAGACTGTGAAACGCTAATCAGGTGTTTACGAACTGCTGAATATAGAAATATCATTGAGAACTTTTATGGGGAAATACCGGATGTAAGCAGTTTCAAAATGTTTGATACATGCTTGTTGATGATGAAACACATTCCGGCGGATGAACTTCATACTCTTATGATGACAGAGTTTAAGAAAAGAAAAATTGATAAAAACGTAATCTTATCAAGTCCTAAAGAGTTAAAGCATATTTGTTTGAGTTTGAATATGAATTTTAACAAATACTCTATTCTTAATGAACGATTAAATCAATATATCATCTAAACGTATGTACTACCCCTATTTAAGAGCAAAACAGTTTGAGCTATTGGCAGTAAGAGAATTTGCAAGCCTATTGGAAAATGACGACAGGAAGATTTTTCCAATAATAGAGCCTGTTAAAAAAACATTTTCAAGCCTTAACAAGGCAATAAAAATTCTTGTGGAAAAAAGATTTTCGTTTGCTCTGATTATTAATCCGCAAGTAGGTGAAATTGTAGGCGAGACCGCATTGATTGAAGATAATGTTCCAGAAGATATAAAAGGAAGTGATTTTTTCTATTCTGCCTATATTGTACACGCAGCCGCTTCTTACAGCGCCATACAAAGTCACATTGCGGAAAAAGGATGCCGAAATGTAATGTTGATTCTTAGTAACGTTGGGGATATAGATAATCAGGATTTTATAAATCTGTATTCTAATGATAATATCCGAGTAATTGTAATAGAACAGGAAAACAGGACGCTTAAAAGGAGACTGCTCAACTCAGGTAAATCAGTTGTTTTGTTAAAGGATAATTTCAATACTCAAAAACGGAACAGCGACTACTTGAGTCAATGTGATGAACTTTTCACCGAAGAACATTCATTCTATGAAGATGACGGTTATTCCGGCTTTTCAGATTATACTACAATCGGGAAAGATTTTTTAGAAGGGGGAAGGCTTCCGTATGCTGTTGCAATTCATCTAACCTATAAAAAGAATCAGGAACAGGTTTGGATTAGGCATTTTGTTTCGGATACAAATGATGATAACTCTAATATTCAGGGAAAGTTCGGAGAAGCTGCCGAAAAAGCCGTCCGGTTTTTAGATGAACAAAATATGCACTATCAGGCATGTGAAGAACTAAGAGGATATTATAACACAGAAACATATCCGGGACTTGGGATGATAAAGAAAATATCTATAAAAAATCATTTGGAGTTAATAAACGATATATTGACTTAATTCCTGTATCGAAGATGAAAGTATGTCCCTGCTGTTTTAAAGACCAAGAGATTACCCAATTCATAATTACTAACTCAAAAGAGAAAAGTAAGTGTGGATATTGTTCTTCCGATTCGGATTTATTGGACATAGATGAATTAGCTGATTTTTTTGCTTCTCTATTTTCAATCTATAAAGAAACGACTGATGGTACGCCATTAGTACAGCTTGTTCAAAAGGACTGGAACCTTTTTTCTCATGAGCAGGTTAAATTGGAACAACTTCTTACAGATATATTGGTTTCTATAAGCTCCCCATTTTCAATCTTTTCCAAAATAGCCTATACAGATGAGATTGAAGAAAATGTAGCGTTTTGGAATACGCTTAAATACGAACTCAAAAGCAAAAGACGATTTCTGACAGATACGGAACAAATAATAGATTATGGTTGGGATACTTTCTTTAATGTATTTTCAACTTTTGATAGTTCTGTAAATTTATTCAGGGCAAGAATCCATTATAACGAGGAGCAGGAAAAACCTTTTCTCTCAAATGTGATGGGATGCCCTAAAACAGCTTATTCGGAAGGACGGGCAAATCCTAAAGGGATACCGTATTTATACCTATGCAAGGATATTGAAACGACATTTTATGAGACAAGGGCGTCCTATTTGGATTATATCAGTGTCGGACTATTTAATGTAGTCAAACCTAATGTTTTGAAAATAGTAGATTTTACAAAGCATCTAAGCCCTTTTAATAATGCAACCGATATTATTGAGTTTTCTAAAGGGAAGATACTCAGGGATATTATCAGTAAAGACCTGTCCAAGCCTTTACATCGGTTTGATTCGGAATTGGAATATATTCCAACCCAATTCATCTGTGAGTTTATCCGCTATTTTTACGATGTTGATGGGATACAATTTCTCAGTTCGTTAAAAAAAGAAGGAGTAAACGTTGTTCTTTTCAGTGAAGATAAAATCACTTGTAACACTGTTGAGTTGCACCAAATTTCAGAAATAAACATCAACTCTCTGAGTATTCCTCTTTGAAAAAGAAATCCTGATTTACAAAACTATAAATCCTTAGTACATGACAAAAATTTGATGTACACCTAGAATTATTTGAATATCAATAAAATATAATTACTTTTTAGTTGGAAACGACCTTGAAAATTCGTATATTTATAACTTAGATTCAATCAATTATAATGAAGACGAACAATTTCAAGGCCGTGTACAAAACTACCCAATTAATTTCAATTTTAAGCCAAAGCCTGGCGGGAAAAATGAACATGGCCCGCGTAAAATTCTTTGGGCTGTTTATTTGCTCGCTCTGCAAGGTGCAGACGGTCAACTTCTGCAAGCTCGCGACGGCATTCGAAACACCTGCCAAATCGGGTTCAGCGTTGCGCCGTGTTCAACGATTCATGGCGGGGTATGCACTGGATTCTAATTTGATCGCTCGCTTGATTTTCAAAATCTTGCCTCACAAACCACCCTTTAAACTGGTCATGGACAGGACAAGCTGGAAATTCGGTAAGGCCAACATTAACGTGTTGACGCTGGCCATCGCGCATGTCGGCGCCGCTTTCCCGATCCTGATCTCGATGCTCGATAAACGTGGTAATTCACACACCCGTGAACGCGTCGAGATCATAAACAGATACGTGGAACTGTTTGGTGAAGAAACTATTGACTGCTTGCTTGCCGACCGTGAATTTATCGGTAAACACTGGATTAACTGGCTAAATCAAAATGGCATCCGGTACTACATTCGTATCCGCGAAAATTTTTGGGTAGAAAATCCCAGAAATGGCAAACGATTCAAGGCATTTTGGGCGTTTAACGACCTCAGACGCGGCGAAAGCAAGGTTTTATACCCGATTTACCGTGTCAACGGACAACTTTGCTATCTCGCAGCCTCGAAAATTATTCACAATAAAATTCCTGAATTGCAAATAATTATCTCGTTCAACAAGCCTGAAAACGC
>JAISFN010000018.1 GCA_031263585.1 Prevotellaceae bacterium
AAGGACTTTATGAAAAAAGCCAATAACGACAGCATTACGGTTGAACACGGGTATATGAAACGGGCAAACGGAACATACCAGACCCCTACAGCGCTGCATGCAAAAAAACTTACATACGGAAGCGGCGTCAGCGGTAAATATACCGAACGCATGCATACCCACCCCGGCATACACGGGGGAACCCCCTACTTTTCGGCCGAGGATATATCGGTAATGTACAACATGTATAACAACGGGCATATGGACGACCCCCTGACATTCCGTTATGGTATTGCAAGTCCTTTCGGCAGCTATATGCTGCAAATTACCGACGAGGATAAGTTCAAAGCCTTTGCTAATGCATACGATTTGAAAAATACATATGAAGAATTGAAAAATGCCATGAAAAAAGATATGCTTTTTAGAGGCAGCCCAACGGAAATCACCCAATCTTTTTTAAAGTTTATAACCGGTCAGGATGCGGGCTTGTTGATGATTGAGGGGAAAATGGATATTAACGCCGCCGAAACGGACCCGTCCATAGAAATTGACTGGAATGTGAAAACGATAGTTAACGGGGAAATGAAATCGAATAATTGCGATGAATAAAACAGCAAAAAAATGAAAACGGTAAAACGCATAGTATTTATTACCTGCGCCGTATTATGCGGCATAACAGGATACGCCCAATGGCAGCAAAAAACGTTGCAAAGCAAAAACCTCGACGCCTTTGCAGGTATTTGGGAATATAAAACGGCAAACGAAACCTTCCGCATTGTATTTAAAAAAGGAACCGCAAATACAGTATATGCAAAATACGATTGCCTGATAGGCGGTTATTCGTATAGTAAAAACGGGACCCTCATCGGAGATTATACCGCCAATATCCCAAATAGCTATACCAGTTTTATATCCCAAAATGTTACTATACTCGCTTCTAATGCTCATTCGAACCCTGACCAGATTGACCCGAATAGATTAGATGTTCTGTTTAGAGACAGGAAACTGAATAAAACAACTACAGGTTTTGCGAGAGACCGGAATAAATTCACGCTCTTATCCCCCAGCCAGGCGCGGTTCCAGCTTTTCGAGGACGAGGGAGAGCAATTTGATGGACCGATTGATATCCCCGAAGGCTTCAGCGTACCCGCCGATGTGGTGATGACAAAGGTATCGCAGGGAACAAACCCCCCGGGAACGGGGAATCCGGGAGGTCCGGCAGGCCAGCCTGAAGTAGCCTCGACGTCGTCTGCAAAGCCCGGGGCGGAAAAGGAAAACAAAAAATAAACTTACAAGGAACTGTACTGCATTGGCATATACATCCCTTGCACACAAAAAATGAAAACGGTAAAACGCATAATTTTTATTACCTGCGCCGTATTATGCGGCATAACAGGGTACGGCCAATGGCCGCAAAAAACGTTGCACAGCAAAAACCTCGATGCCTTTGCAGGTACTTGGGAATATAAAACGGCAAACGAAACATTCCGCATTGTATTTAAAAAAGGAACCGCAAATACAGTATATGCAAAATACGATTGCCTGATAGGCGGTTATTCGTACAGTAAAAACGGGACCCTCATAGGGGATTATACCGCCAATATCCCTGCAATATTTGACGACGATTCTTCGGAACTTGTTACTATACGTGCTTCTAATGCAACCGAGGATCCTGACCGGGCTGACCCGAATAGAGTCTGGGTCTCCTTTACAGACAGGAAGCTGAATAAATCGACTATGGGTTTTGGGTGGGATCGGAATAATTTCACGCTCTTATCCCCCAGCCAGGCGCGGTTCCAGCTTTTCGAGGACGAGGGAGAGCAATTTGATGGATCGATTGATATCCCCGAAGGCTTCAGCGTACCCACCGATGTGGTGATGACAAAAATATCATCGACAGTACCTGCCCCCTAACCGCCGGGCAATTCTAAATTCAATGGCTCGATCGCTCTGCCGGGCAGCGGCGGGCAAACCCCGCGGAGCCCGTACAACAATCCGGCAAGGCGAAAGAATAAAACAAACAAGGAAAGCTAATCTCGGAGTATTATGTACTGGAATATCCTAACTGGATAAATGTGATAGTCATTACCAAAAAGAGTAAATTTGTTTTTGTAAAGCAGTGCTGGAACGGTTTGAGTATAAGATCGTACGAATTATGTGCAGGCGTTTGTAATAAAGAAGACGCCTCCTATCTTGAACTGGCACAATTACTGGAGGAAATCGGCTATGAAAATAGCGAATGGTCGAAGCTTATGGCGCCGCCGGCTAATTCCGGCATACATATTAACTTGACACACTGCTATTTGGCAATAGGTGTAGAGAAACTATCGGCGCAGCGCTTGGACAGATACTGAAGATTTAACCGTACATTTGTTTACCTTAACGAGGTAAAGAAATTGTTAATGAACGACGAGATAAAACAAATGCTGCACTCTGTCTTTTTATGGAAATATATCACCTTGATGTAAGAGACAAAGTAATACGCGTGAAATTATATAAAGTTTTGATTCTATGTAACAGTTAAACAATATACTATGACTCTTAAACAGGCACAAAAAATTGTTGATGGTTGGATACACCAGCACGGGGTACGTTATTTTAACGAGCTTACCAATATGGCTATGCTTACCGAAGAAGTCGGAGAAGTGGCACGTATTATCGCCCGTAAGTATGGCGAACAATCTTTCAAGCCCTCGGATACCGGAAAGAATTTGGCCGATGAATTGGCCGATGTATTATTTGTATTGATTTGTTTAGCCAACCAAACGGGCGTAGACCTTAGCAATGCCCTACAACGTAATTTGGATAAGAAAACAAACCGCGATAGCAATAGGCATCTCAACAACCCGAAATTAAACGACTAACGATAATTTACTTAATTTGTGAATGGAGAAGTGTGATTTGCGTACGTCTTGAATTTATTTAAGCAGGGCTTGTTCGATATTTACGGTTATTTTAAGGGGGATTTCCATTATTGTTTTCATACCTACCTGGCTCACTTCCATCGTTCCGCTTAAATGCTGGATCATCTTACTGTCGATGAGCTGGCCTGTCGATATGTTCACATGTATTGTACCGGTTTGCGTTCCGTTTAAATCGGTTTTAGTCGACATTCCGCTAACTTCTATGGTGTTATCTTCATCCGGCGAATTTATACTTGCATGATAGTTGATAGTCGCCGTGTTATCGTTCACTTCTTTCAACGTATACTTGCTATTTATTACCATATCGTAATTAAAATGAGCATTGAAAAACTGCTCCCAACTGTCGCCCACACTTACAGGATAATCGGGATAAATAACCGTGAAACATTCGAAAAACGTTTTAAGTGCATCATTCCCAAATTGTTTTTCGATCGATTTTATGATTTGTTCTTTTACAATACCTTCATCGCAAGCCGTTTCCTTCATCAAGGTTGTAATATTGTCGAACCCGCTGATTTCCTCAATAATACCTTGCTGGTTGATAACAATAGTAAACGGTTCGTTTTTAATTGTACGCAGCAAGGGGGCAATATCTATCAATGTTGCAACGGTTGTAGTATCTTCCGAACTACAAGTCATTTCCATCACGCCCATATCGTTAACTAGTTTTATAAAATTATACTTGCTCTCGATGGTAATTCTGCTGTTCGCCGCATCCTGAACTTTATTTTCCAGTACTATTTCAGTTTGGTTTTTTATATGCATCTCTTGCCCCATCATATTTTGCGCAACAAGCATATCTGTTTTTAGCTGCTGTTTGTAAACGGCCCCTGCTTCAAGCTTATATTGTAAATTGTACCGCTCTTTACTACAAGCCGTAAACACAATAAATACAACTAAAACCGACGGGGGTATTCCGTTAAATATCTGCTTCATATGAATAGTATTAGTTGCTTACCCAAAAATGCATACAATATAGCTTTATAAGATGACTTATAGCCTTGTCGTGATCAAAATTACATTCTATTTTTATATTTTGATAGGGAACTAATACTCGTTATTACAAGAGATAGTAATCACACAATAAACGTATTAGTATAAAATACAATATAGCCTAGACACTATTTTGAAGTATTGAGGCGTACACTTGCTTTAATAAGCGTATATATATAACATATATACTACAGTTTATTTACATATAACTGCAAGC
Organism: Prevotellaceae bacterium; assembly: GCA_031263585.1. Lineage (GTDB taxonomy): Bacteria > Bacteroidota > Bacteroidia > Bacteroidales > UBA932 > JAISFN01. Next base: position 4,114 of record JAISFN010000018.1, read on the forward strand.
TACTCTTTAAATTCGAAGCTTTATTCTTATGAATAACATTAATTTTCGCCAATTTATCAAGCATCGATGTTACTTTCGGCAACATTTTCATGGCTGCTTCTTTTTCGGTAGTGGCACGTAAAGCCCTAACTGCATTACGGGTTGTTTTAGCATAATAACGATTGTGCGTACGACGTGTAGCCGTTTGACGTATTCTTTTTTCTGCCGACTTATGATTTGCCATAATTTTAAACTCTTAATTTTAGTAGCCCGTAGGGGAATCGAACCCCTGTTTCAAGGATGAAAACCTTGCGTCCTAACCCCTAGACGAACGGGCCATTATTTTGAAATACCATTCTTTCACGCAATTCAAACATCATTCTATTGAATTGCGGGTGCAAAGGTAGATTAATTTTTTTATTCTGCAAATACTCTAATCAAATTTCTGATATAGTTTTTCAAAAAATATATATACCTGAAAATAAAATATTAATAATCAGGGCTATTTTATGTTAGATCATATGCCTGCTTTACAAAATAGGATTGACGGTTAATCATTTATGTTTTACACGATAATATGTTGTATTTTTGACCCAATAATTTCAGGCGACCCAACTTTGTACAAAGTTAGTTGTTTATGTACCCAATCAAAACTCAGAAAAATTATTATGAAAAAATCTATTATCATTATTTTAGCTATATTAGCTGTTATAGTGCTGTGGGGCATTTCGGCATATAACGGATTGGTAAAGTTACAGGAAGGTGTGGAAAAATCGTGGGCGGATGTTGAGAATCAATATCAACGCAGGCTCGACTTTATCCCGAACCTAGTGAATACCGTAAAGGGATATGCGGCACACGAGCAACAAACATTTACCCAAGTTGTTGAAGTCCGGGCAAAAGCGACCCAGCTTACGTTGAAAGTAGATGACCTTACCGATGAAAACCTGCAAAAATACCAACAGGCTCAAAGTGAGTTAAGTTCTGCCTTGTCGCGTTTGCTGGCCGTTTCGGAAAATTATCCCGAGTTAAAAGCCAACGAAAATTTCCTTCAATTGCAAGCCCAATTGGAAGGTACAGAGAATCGCATCGCTGTTGAACGCCGTAACTTTAACAATGCGGCACGTGTTTATAACGAAAAAATACGAAGGTTTCCAACATCGTTAATCGTCGGTATTTTTAAATTCGACAGAAAGCCTTATTTTCAGGCTGCCGAAGAAGCCCGCAGAGTACCGGAAGTTAAATTCTAAACTACATATAATATTTATTTCCATATAAATATTTGATTTATATTTGGAATATACTAGTTTAAAATGAAAAAACTATATATAATACTAATAGTTGTATTATCGAGTATGTGCTTGCCGCTATTGGCTCAGCAAATACCTGAGCCAATGCAGCCGCCACGTCTGGTAAATGATTTTGCAAGTATGCTTACCTCCGGCGAGCAGAATTTGCTGGAACATAAGCTGCGCAATTATCTCGATACTACTTCGACACAATTATATATAGTTACCATAAATGATTTTAACGGCGACAATATTGCCGATTATGCCTCTAAACTGTTTAATAAATGGGAAATAGGCCAAAGGGATAAAAATAATGGTTTACTGATTTTAATTAAACCGAAAAACCAAAGTCAGCGAGGCGAAATATTTATTTCAACCGGTTATGGACTCGAAGGCGCTATACCCGATGCTTACTCGAAACAAATTATCAGTCGCGATATAGAGCCTGCATTCATTCAAGGGCAATATTATCAAGGACTTGATAAATCAACGACAACACTTATGAACATGGCGGCATGCGAATATACCGCCGACGATGAGAACAAGGATATCCCGATAAGCGGCGTTATTTTATTTGCTTTATTGATTATACTTTTACTGTTTATCGTATCGAAAAATTCGAAAGGTGGTGGCGGCGGTTTTACCAGAGGCGGATTCCCCGGTAGTCGGTTTGGCGGATTCGGAGGCTTCGGCGGCGGCCGTACCGGCGGCGGTGGATCCCGCGGAGGCTGGTAGTTTTGATACAATTGAAAATGGTATCAGGGAGCAAGATTTTTTCAATTGTATATGAGATATGCGCCTTTTTTAATTTAATAATAAATAAGATATCGAATTTTTTACCGCAAAGGGCCCAATGGTTCTTACAAGGAATACAAAGATTTGAGTATAACCAAATTCTTTTCCTCTATAATCTTATCCATAATAGTCTGAAGAACTGTATAGACAAAGCTTGTAGGTAAATGATGAGCCTAAGCAAATCCGTCTTATCCGTTTTTGGTAAGGATTATAAGTTATAAAATACAAACTTTCCTCGCAAATTTTCCGGCTTAAACTTGTTCTAAAACCAATAATTATTGCTGACCCTGATTACAAAACGGGATATTACTTCTCCACAAAGATACGGGCATGAATAACTGTAGTATAGACTATGCTCTGTAAGGTTCTTTATGGGCCAATATTCCAGATGATGGCCTATAACTTTCGCTAATGTTTTTTGTGACATCTTCTTTTTAAACAGCAAGGCATATTTATTCCCTAACCGGGAATTTCTATTTCTGGAGTTAGAGTCTGTCTAAAATTTTAACAAATAAAATACTGGCAATCCATTGATTATTTGGCAATTATTTTGTATCTTTATGTTATTCAATACATTAAAGATTCGTGATACATTATCCAAGTAATCTCACCGAAAGCCAGTATCGTACAATTTTAGGCATAATCGGCGAACGACGCAATCGCAAACGTTCATTGAAAGATATTTTTGATGCTATTTTCTACCTTCTCAAGACGGGTTTTCAGAGGCGGATGCTGCCCGCCGACTTCCCGAATT
>JAISFN010000023.1 GCA_031263585.1 Prevotellaceae bacterium
TAATTATTGTATTTAAATTGAATTCCGCTATATATCTTCACGCAATATACAAAACTTGAAAGCTAGTCGAAACATCGCATGCTCTATTTAAAAATAACCGCCGCGTTTATATCCTGTAAAATAAATTAACTTAAAGTGTTATAGAATCGGTTGTAAAGTTAAAAAAAATTAAATCAAATACAAAAAAAAATGTTTAAATTCTTGGATTTTATATGCATTTTCGGGAACAAAATAGAGCAGTCATGATTTTATATCGTTAAATATCAAAATTATATATGGTTTATTACTGTCGACAAATTGTTAATAAAAAAAATAAATGTACAGGACAAGATATTATCGTTTAGGGTAACCGCATCAAAAAATATCAATAAAGTAATACACTGATAATATGCTGGTTGAAAAAATGACATTTCTAATATTTATCTACTCAAACAAATTGCATTGAATTGCAATATACTAATAATAAAATATTTATAAAATATATAAAATTTTGATGCGCTTGCCCTGATTATCGTTTATAAATTTTCAATTCTCAAAAATATTTTTTATTTTTGCACGCCCAAATGCCCGGATGGCGAAATTGGTAGACGCACTAGTTTCAGGTACTAGCGGTTGAAAGGCTGTGCAGGTTCGAGTCCTGTTCCGGGCACGGTAAATTATGAATCGGTTCTTTGCAAAATTTAATGCCCAGGTGGCGAAATTGGTAGACGCACTACTTTGAGGTGGTAGCGCCGGTTGCGGTGTGCAAGTTCGAGTCTTGTCCTGGGCACTTATCGAAATTTAAAGCCCTCGATTATCAACTGATAGTCGAGGGTTTTGCTTTTCAAGATAAGGAATTGCCAAACAAAGAAATCAGCTTTACACGGGTTAAAACGATGAAGAAAATACAGGCCGGAAAAATAATTTCAGTTTGTAGAAAAAAAATGCTAATTTTGCAGGCGAGATGCATGGAGCATGTATGGAGAATACTTCTGAAATAGTTGGTAGACTCAAAGATAAGCTGGAGCAGCTTATTTCACTCTATGAGCAAATGCGTTCGAACTGCAATGAACTTGAAAAAGAAAACTTGCGTTTAAATGCTTTGCTTAACGGGAGGGAAGAGTATATTCTTGAAATTGAAGAAAAAAACAGAAAACTTCAATTAGCGGGAGCTTTTAAAATATCAAGCGCCGATGCACAGGACGCAAAATTGAAAATTGGAAAAATTGTGCGGGAAATTGACAAATGTATTGCTCTTTTAAATAAATAACGGAGAATATAATTCGGGTAAATGAATGGAAGATAATAAATTATCGATACGAATAAATGTTGCCGAACGTTTTTATCCCTTGCGTATTGCACCGCAGGACGAAGAACGTTTGCGCCGCGCCGCCCGGATGATAAATGATAAACTTAGCCAATACAAACAACGTTATGTTGAACGCGATTTGCAGGACGCATTGGCGATAACTGCATTGCAGTTTGTTATACGGCTGATTGAATTGGAAGAAAAGCGAGACATATCACCTGTCGTTAATGAATTAATGGCGCTTGATAAGGAGCTTGAAAACTATTTAAACATTGTGAAAGGGTAAAACAAGGTTCTTTTTTATATAATCAGATAAAGCATGCCCGCATATGCTTAGCTCTTTGCGAAACTCAACATTATTCAACGAAAGGAGCTGTACTCGGAGATGTAGAACAGGCTTAGTAGCGGTTTAGGCCGCGAGTCTCTTTGTAGACCGTTAGACGTTCGAAATCAATACCGGAGGCTCTGCCCTGTTTTTTTAAGGGTTTTCGTCAAACAGCAAGTTATATGCGGGTTTTTTATTTTACTATTCCCGCCGTTTTTATTTCAATAAAACAATTTTTCCACTTGATTTTCAAATTGACTGAAATCAATTTGACTACTTATTGAGAACACTTTAATATATATTAAAAATTAGTTTTATGGATTTATTTATCATTATATTATCCGTTGTTGCTGGCTTACTGGTGGGAGGGGTGATTGCTTATTTCACGATAAATGCCGCGATGGCAAAAAAACGGGAAAAAATTGTAAAAGAAGCTGAAATTGAGGGTGAAAATATAAAAAAAGAAAAAAACCTTCAGGCAAAAGAAAAATTTTTACAATTACGTTCGGAACATGAAGCGCATGTTAATGAGCGAAATAACAAGTTAAGCCAGGCCGAGAATAAGTTAAAGCAACGCGAAGCTTCATTAAGTCAACAAATTTCAGAATATCAACGTAAAAATAAGGAGGTTGACGCCATACGGGAGAATTTGATCCAACAAATCGATTTGGTTGAAAAACGCAGCGAAGAGTTTGAAAAAATCCGTAGGCAACAAATTGAAAAATTGGAGAGTATCGCCAATATGACAGCCGAGGAAGTTAAAAACATCCTTATCGAGTCGATGAAAGAAGATGCCAAATCGCAAGCCATGGCATTTATCAATGAGACTATCGACGAGGCGAAACTTACCGCAAGCAAGGAGGCGAAACGTATTGTAGTACAAACCGTTCAGCGTGTAGCTACAGAGACGGCGGTTGAAAATTCGGTTACTATATTCAATATTGATAATGACGATGTTAAAGGACGTATAATAGGCCGCGAAGGGCGTAACATACGTGCTTTGGAAGCTGTTACGGGTGTCGAAATTGTTGTTGACGACACACCCGAAGCCATTGTGTTGTCGGCTTTTGATCCTGTTCGCCGTGAGATTGCCCGTTTAGCCTTGCACCAATTGGTAACCGATGGCCGTATCCATCCCGCACGTATCGAGGAAGTAGTTGACAAAGTACGTAAACAAATTGAAGAAGAGATAGTCGACATAGGTAAACGTACAGCTATCGACCTGGGTATACACGGTTTGCACCCCGAACTGATCCGTTTGATTGGTAAGATGAAATACCGTTCGTCGTACGGGCAGAATTTATTGCAGCACTCGCGCGAGGTTGCCAATCTTTCGGCAATTATGGCCAGCGAGTTGGGCTTGAATGCCAAGCTTGCAAAACGCGCCGGCTTATTACACGATATCGGAAAAGTGCCTGATGATGAGCCGGAATTACCGCATGCCGTTTTGGGAATGAAACTTGCCGAGAAATATAAAGAGAAACCGGAAGTTTGTAATGCAATTGGGGCGCACCATGATGAGGTTGAAATGGCAACGCTTATTGCACCCATTGTTCAGGTTTGCGATGCTATTTCGGGCGCCCGCCCGGGAGCGCGCCACGAGATAGTTGAATCGTATATCAAGCGCTTAAAAGAAATGGAAGATTTGGCATTAAGCTATCCCGGCGTATTGAAAACCTATGCTATACAAGCCGGACGCGAATTGCGCGTAGTAGTTGGCAGCGAAAAAGTTACTGACCAGGAAGCCGAGCGGCTTTCGTTCGACATTGCTAAAAAAATTCAGGATGAAATGACCTACCCCGGTCAGGTAAAAATTACCGTAATCAGGGAAACCCGCGCCATTTCATTTGCTAAGTAAAAATACATTTTAATTGTAATTATCTTGCCCCGGAGTTCTACTCCGGGGTATTTTTATTAGGCTTTATAAAAAAACGTAAAGCTATTATAGTAGCACGTAAACCTTCAGGCGTTTTTGGCTGTTTTATACATATTCTAAAGCCATGATACAAGAACCAAGGCTTTATACCGTTTATAATAAAACATTATATATCAGCACACTGTTATAATTTAAAATCAATAATAGTAAATTTTCAATACGTAGAATTGGCCAATTCATAAAAAAGTATCAACTTTACTCGCTTTTAAAGTTATGGAATTTAAACTGACTATACCGCTTCAACTGCGGAGTTATATTACTCGTCAATCCCGGCGTTTGACGGATCAGCAACTGATATATCTGCTGGCTTTTGTTGTAGGCTTGGGCAGCGGTTTTGCCGCCATTTTGTTAAAGCATACCATCCATTTGGTTAAGGAAATGCTTACCAGCTGGTTCTCAGCCGACACGGGGAGCTTTTTATATCTTGCCTATCCGGGTATAGGCATAGCCATAACCGTTTTATTTGTACGTTATTTTGTAAAAGACGATATCGGGCACGGTATCACAAAAGCGCTGTATGCCATATCGCGTAAGGAGTCGAAGATAAGGCCGCATAACATGTACAGCTCTATTGTAGCCAGTTCGTTCACCATCGGTTTCGGGGGTTCGGTGGGGGCCGAAGCGCCTATTGTACTTACCGGATCGGCAATAGGTTCGAATATCGGGCAGTTCTTGCGATTGAATTATAAAAAAATAACTTTGTTGTTAGGTTGCGGGGCGGCCGGCGCTGTGGCCGGGATTTTTAAAGCGCCTTTAGCCGGCATTGTATTTACGCTCGAAATACTGATGCTCGATTTAACCCTGGCATCCATTATCCCCCTGTTAATTGCTTCGGTAACAGCTACGGGCATATCGTACCTGCTTATGGGGGCCGATGTTGTTTTTAGTAACATGACGCAGGGCTTTGTAATAGGCAATATACCTTATTATATATTTTTGGGAATATTTTGCGGTTTTGTGGCTTTGTATTTTACCCGTGCCACGATGTACCTGGAGGGGAGGTTGAACGAAATACTCTCGCCTGTTCGTAAATGGTTAATAGGAGCTGTAGCCCTGGGTGTTTTGATATTTTTTATTCCGCCTTTATACGGCGAGGGTTATGGTATACTTAACTCATTGTTAAGCCAAAACTCAGGAGCTATTTTCGAAAATAGTATTTTTTACGGAATGCAGAATAAAGTTTGGTTTGTACTTATTTATCTTGTATTAATATTGGTTTTTAAGGTAGTAGCTATGGCTTGTACCAACGGTAGCGGCGGCGTAGGCGGTACGTTTGGCCCCACGTTGTTTATGGGCGGAATAGCGGGCTTTTTTATTGCCCGTTTAATAAATGTAAGCGGTATACATCAGGTTCCCGAAACCAATTTTGCCTTGGTGGGTATGGGAGGGATGATGGCCGCGGTGATGCATGCCCCATTAACTGCAATATTTTTAATTGCCGAAATAACAGGTGGTTACACTCTTTTTATGCCCTTAATTGTCGTTTCGGTAGTTTCATTTATCACAATACGGGGATTCGAGTCGCATTCGATATATACCAAGCGTTTAGCGAAAAAAGGAGACTTAATTACACATAATAAAGATAAAGCGGTTTTAACTTTATTACGCGTCGACGGTTTGGTTGAAACTAACTTCAAAACAATCAGGCCCGATGCTACATTGGGAGAACTGGTAAATCTAATCTCGAAATCGAAGCGTAACCTTTTTCCGGTGGTTAATAAAAACAGGAAAATTGTAGGGGTGGTTCTGTTGGATGATATCCGTGATATTATGTTTAAGTCAAGTAAATACAGCGAAGTACATGTGCGTGATATCATGGTTGATCCTCCTGAAATTGTAAATCTCGACGAACCCATGGAGTCGGTTGTGCATAAGTTTGAAATAACAAAAGCCTGGAACCTGCCTGTACTTGACGAACAAGACCATTATGTCGGGTTTTTATCCAAATCGAATATTTTTTCGGCATACCGCGATTTACTGAAAGAGTTCTCCGATGAATGACATTGTTTAAAATCTTTGATATGCAGTAATTTAGCTATATGGTGGGAAAATAGTTGAAAAAAATATAAACTGCAACATAAAATCGTCAATCATAAATCAATTATATGTTACCTTTGTTGCACATAAATATCAAATACTATATGGAAATATTGAAGATTGGAAACCTGACAATTTCCATACCAATTATTCAAGGTGGAATGGGCGTTGGCGTTTCTCTATCTGGTTTAGCTTCTGCGGTTGCCACTGAAGGAGGAGTTGGCGTTATTTCCTGCGCCGGGCTTGGATTATTATATAAAAACTCGGCTGATAATTATCAGGAGGCAGGGATTTTCGGGCTTAAAGAAGAACTACGCAAAGCGCGTGAAAAAACAAAAGGGGTGATAGGCGTAAATATAATGGTTGCACTGACAAATTTTGCCGATATGGTAAAAACTGCCATTGCCGAAAAGGCCGATATTATTTTTGCGGGGGCAGGTTTACCTCTCGATTTACCGTCGTATTTACATGAAGATAGCGTTACAAAGCTTGTGCCTATTGTTTCGTCGGCCAGGGCTGCACGTATTATCTGCGATAAATGGCAAAATAATTTTAACTATCTCCCTGACGCCATTGTTGTAGAAGGGCCAAAAGCCGGGGGACATTTGGGTTACAAGAAAGAAAATATCGAAGACGCCCAGTATTCGTTAGAAAAACTGTTACCCGAAATTATTGCCGAAGTTGGAACCTTTGAGGAAAAATATAACAAGAAAATACCGATTATAGCCGCGGGAGGCATATATACGGGCGAGGACATTTACCGTATGCTGGAACTCGGGGCGTCGGGCGTCCAGTTAGGGTCACGTTTTGTAACTACCGAGGAATGCGACGCTTCACCTGCATTTAAGCAATGTTACATAGATGCGAAAAAAGAAGATATTGAAATTATCAAAAGCCCGGTAGGTATGCCCGGTAGGGCTATTTTCAATTCGTTTATCCAACGGATAAAAGAAGGAAGAACACAACCCAAAAGATGCTCGTTCCATTGTATAAAAACCTGCGATGTTGAAAAAAGCCCGTATTGTATAATGATGGCTTTATACAATGCCTTTAAGGGTAACATGAAAAATGGGTATGCTTTTGCCGGAACAAACGCTTATCGTGCTGAAAAAATTATTACGGTAAAAGAAACTATTCAGTTATTACTTGCGGAAATGAAGGAATGGATGGCCGAAAAACACTTGTTCTTTTTAATGTAATAATTCATCTTATGGCTTACCATAAACTGTATATTATTAGTATTTAACATATTATCGTACTTTTGAAATCTTCGATCATAAATTATATAAAGCGCATTACAATGAAAAAAATTGTTCTATTCATATCTTTTGCAAGCTTAATACTGTCATGCAATAATGCCGGTCAAAAAGCGGGAGAAACTGATAATAATATATCGGACGATAACAATACGCCGGCAAAAACCGAGCAAGTGAAAGATAAAACGTTTGACGAACTGTTTAAAAAAATTGAAGCTACCGAATTAACCGACAATATATTTAAACTTGTTGGCGAGGATTTTACAGTAATTACAGCAGGTGATGAAACGCATTATAATTCGATGACTGCCAGTTGGGGTGGAGTAGGTATTCTTTTTAATAATCCGGCAACATGGTGTTTTTTAAGGGCAAACCGGTATACGCTCGAATTAATGAAGAAACATGAAACCTATACAATGGCCTATTTCCCCGAAGAATATAAGGACAGGGTTATGTATTTAGGAAGCGTTACAGGTCGCAATACCGATAAAATGAAGAACACTACATTGACGTACGTTAAAACACATGACGGAAACATAGCTTACAAAGAAGCCAAATTAATTATCGAATGTAAATTAATCGAGCTTACTACGGTTAATCCGAGTGATTTTTATACCGAAAAAGGAAAATCGTTTATTGAAGAAGCCTATACCGAGGTTAAAGACTACCATAAAATAGTTTTGGGACAAATAACCAGTATATGGGTAAGCAAATAACCTGTAGCAAGACTATTGTAATTTGTTGATTTATTAAAGGTTAATTTGTTAATCGTGAGGGTGGTATGCGTACGGCGTATTGCGATAAATAAAGTAGTTAATGAGGAAATTAGAGAATGTGGGAATTATTTTCAAATCCACTCATTTTCAAATTAAAAAATTGCACATTATATATTCAATATCCAATTAAAAAAGTCGCGTGTCCGTGATACCATTTTTAATTTTCAATTTCCCACTTTCAATTAAAAGGCAATGAGCACATATAAAATATTACTGGTTGATGACGAAAAGGATATCCTTGAATTTTTATCCTATAATTTGAAAAAAGAAGGTTTTGAGATATATACCGCATCGAATGGAAAAGAAGCCTTGAAAATAGCAATGGAAATAATCCCTCATTTGATATTACTGGATGTTATGATGCCCGATATGGATGGGGTGGAAACATGCGAGAATATTCGTAAAAACAAGGATTTGGACAATACCATAGTAGCCTTTTTAACCGCCCGCTCCGAAGATTATTCGCAAATAGCGGGTTTTGATGCCGGCGGCGACGATTATATCGCTAAACCGATTAAACCCAAGGTTTTGATTAGCCGGATTAAAGCTTTGCTAAAACGTGCCGGCTGGAGAAATGAAGCTGTTGAAACACTAGGTGTCGAACGGAAGATAGTAATCGATCGTGAACGTTTTGTTGTAATTAAAAACGGCGAAGAAATTAACTTGCCCCGTAAGGAGTTCGAACTGCTCTTCCTCCTAGCGTCCAAGCTGCAAAAAGTATTTACCCGCGACGAAATTTATTCCTCGGTTTGGGGTAGTGAAGTGGTTGTGGGCGACCGTACTATCGACGTACATATCCGTAAGCTTCGCGAAAAAATCGGGGGCGAGCATATTAAAACTTTAAAAGGTGTAGGTTATAAATTTGTTGAATAATAGCTTAGCGCCTATTTAAATTTGTCTCAATAAAATTATAGGGCAACTGAGTGGTCTTTAGCTTTTTATTTTTTCTTTCTGTGCTTTTACCTTCGGCGAGCTTGCATAGCTCGGTTGGCTTGATTCAAAAGTACCAAAAGCTCAAGACCAGCTGAGGCTGTTTGGCTTTTTAAGAGCGGGCTTTTTACTCCGTAGGGAACGCCACACGATTGAGCCCCCGATTGAAAGTCCCTCTTCCAAATTTTTTGTAAGCGGAAGGAAGGGTATGGATTACGCAGGCGAGGCGCCTGCTCGTTGAAGCCGCTTGAGCAACGGCGAAACCCTTATGAACACCTTCGAAAATAATTTAAAAGCGAATAAAAATTACGAATAAGTCAATAATCATTAAGAACTTTCACTGTCAGTAATATTTTTTAGCTATAAAATTTAAACGGACTCTTATACACTACTGCATGCTAACTGTTTAAAAATGGTATAATACTTGCGTAAACATGAAGTTATTTTAAAGGGAAGTATGTATCTTATCGGTTTGTGTATGAAAAATTATTTTATTTCCTTTGTATTACAATTAATTAAATAAATTATGAAAGTTGAAAACAATAAAGTAGTCTCGTTAAGCTACATATTAGAAGTTGATGGTAAAGTTATCGAAACTGTAACAAGCAATAATCCCATGCAGTTTATATTTGGCACAGGTCGTTTACTTCCGAAATTTGAACATCATATTGAAGGAAAAGAAGTAGATGATATTTTCGATTTTACTTTAAAAGCCGATGAAGCATATGGGATGAAAGACCCCGAAGCTATAATCAAACTATCAAAAGAAGCGTTCAGGATTGACGGAGAAATTAATGAAAAAATACTATACCTTGGTAACCATATTCCTATGCGTAACCAAGATGGTCATCGTATGGACGGTATAGTGGAATTAATACAAGGCGATACTGTAACCATGAACTTTAACCACCCGTTGGCTGGACAAGATTTGCATTTTAAAGGCGAAGTTGTTGCCGTACGTGATACTACCCCCGAAGATTTTGCCAATACCGAAGGCTGCGGATGCGGTTGTAGTGGCGATTGCGGCGATGCACAACAAGGTTGTGGCGATGGTTGCGGCTGTCAATAATGAGGCGAATGCAAAAATATGATGCCATTTTGGCATTTTTACGCTTAAAAATTTTCAGATCAGTATAAAAGACTGTCACAAATAAAAATAGAGTACGGAAAACATAAATTCGTATTTAACAGAAGAATAAACTATCCCGCTTTTACAAAGGGGATAGTTTGTTTTTGATAGGGTTAAAAGGATTAATGTAAAAACAAATGGAATTAAAAATCGGATAACGATATTATCGTTTTAAGCATGATAAAAACAGCTACTTAAAAAGGTTCATAATTCTTGCGAAGCTTGTGGTTAAAAAATTGTTTGTGTTTGTAAATCACAAGGGGCTTTGCCGACGAATAGCTTACTGCATTAGCCGGACAATTTGGTATGGTAATAATTTGGACTTTGATGTTCAGGTATTTTTGAGGTTTATTGTTTTAACTGGCAGCTTTAAAAGCGGGCGCCCCGCCTGCGTAGTCCATGCCCTTCCTTTTCCCGTTTACAAAAAATTTGGAAGAGGAACTTTCAATCGGGGGCTCGATCGGGCGGCGTTCCCTACGGAGTAAAAAGCCTGCCCATAAAAAGCCAAACAGCCTCAGTCGGTCTTGAACTTTTGGTACTTTTGGGTCAAGCCAACCGAGCTATGCGAGCTCGCCGAAGGTAAAAGTACAGGAAGAAAAAAAAGAGAAAGCTAAAGACTATTCGACTGTCCAAAAATTATTATTGAACAAAATTTAAACAGGCTTTAAAACATCTTTAAAAAACGATTAAACTCCGAAGAAGTAGCCTGAAGACTTAAAGAATAAGGATACAATGAACTTGAGAAAAAGAAACCCAAAAATTTTTTTGTGAAATTTTTTCGCAATAGCTAATGCTCTATACATAGCAAACTGTACTTGCTCATTCTCCAGTTCCTTTTCGACTTCCTTTGCTATTTCCGATACTGCATGGCCAAGGCGCCTTGTCTTCGAATAATTGACAAAACCATTTTACCGGAATAAGCCTTTATTAGGGTTTGCAGTTGTTTTACGCATGGCTCTTTTGGCATAGACGATGACAGACGGCTGTATTTTGCCACGAACAAATACCTGAGTTTATTGTCGTTTGCAAAAATATTACGAACAAATGCTTTTAAGTTGCCGCCCGGCAGGGTGTCGATAAATTCTTCGGCTTGCTGTGCTTCCGACTTTTTTTTCGATAGATTTTTGGTTAATTATGACTGTGCCAATTTAAATTGTTTAAATGCGGCGATATGTAAAATTATTGTTTTGTAAATTACTGGTAAACAAATACAATATTTTTTTAATTATAAGCTTCAATACAAGGTAAACGCATGAAAAATAAGCAAGTATCAAATTATTTATATACAGTAATATAAATCTATTTATTGACATAGAAAATGAAAAATACCGGACTAGCTAAGCACGATGAACCCGCAAAGCTCGCTTGCCTCAGGCTTTGCTCTCGTCATAATGCAATAAATTAGAATTTTACGCCATTGTGAGCCATAGGCGAAGCATTCATGTGTTTGCCATAATTTCAGTTAGTTTATACGGTTTATTTTGAATAGTATAAAGTCTCGATTCCTGATTCGGTATACTATTATTTGGAAATGAAATACGGTTAATTTACAACTGTTTTTATACCTTTGCCTATAGTATTGATAATATCAAATTAAATTAAATTAAATATTCGTAATATGGAGTTATATCCTTTAAAATTCAAGCCTATATATAAAGAACGGGTGTGGGGTGGTAATAAGCTGTCGGCGGTGTTTAATCGCAAAGTCAACGCCAATAACCGTATTGGCGAAAGCTGGGAAATATCGGCGGTAAAAGGTAATTTGTCGCATGTTTCGAACGGTTTTTTGAAAGGGAATGACATACAGGATCTGATTGAAATTTATATGGGCGAAATAGTAGGGGATAAGGTATTTGAAAAATTTGGAATAGAGCTGCCTCTGTTATTTAAATTGATTGATTCGGCCGAGCGTCTTTCGGTTCAGGTTCATCCGAATAACGAGCTTGCGCTTGAACGACATAAGGCATACGGGAAAACAGAAATGTGGTATGTTATTGATGCCAAGCCCGATGCTTTAATATATGTAGGTTTTAAGCACAAAATTAGCAAAGAGCAGTTTATGAATCATATAAACAAGGGTACTTTACTTGACATAATGAATGTTGAAAAGGTCAAAGCAGGAGATGTATTTTTCCTTCCGGCGGGGCGTATACATGCTATTGGCGAAGGTTTACTGATAGCCGAAATTCAACAAACGTCGGATGTTACGTACCGTATTTACGATTGGGGCAGAGAGAACGATCCGGCTACTGCTCGCGAAATGCATATCGATTTGGCTATCGACGCCATTGATTACAACGCATACAACAAGTATAAATCGGATTATATTCCGAAACAAAATGAGGCGGTTAATTTGGTGCAATGCCCCTATTTTACAACAAATTTATTGGAGTTAAATGAGCCGAAGACGTATGATTATACTCTACTGGATTCATTTGTAGTTTACATGTGCCTGCATGGGTCGGCCGAAATTAAATGTGCCGCATCGAGCGAACATATTATGAAAGGTGAAACGATTTTAATACCTGCGGCAATAGGCCAGGTAAAATTGATACCTCATCATTGCCCTGTGAAATTGCTTGAGATTTATGTTGATTAATAATAGTTTGAAATAAACAATAGCTTACGCGTTTTACATGCTTTGTTTTTTATCGGAGCAAGCGCATGAAAAAATAATTTAACAATAAGTTATTTATATACAGTATATGTAATGATAATTATTGATATGAAAAATGAAAAATGCGGGATTAGCTGGCTCGTCGCTGCTAATCCCGCGTAAAATATAAATTCATACGTTTGCTTAGTTTTTCTTACTTTTGTGGGCTTTTATAATATCATAAATCATGGGAATCCGTAAAAAAATATTTACCGGTTTTGTAATTGTCGGATTTATACTTTTTTTGTCGGGGATTATTTCTGTTTTTCAATTGATTGCTATGGAGAAATCAATTTCAGGAATGCTTTCGGATAATGTAAGAAATGTTGAACTATCGAAGTATATGATTGATGCGCTTGAATCACAATCGTGGAATGTCCTTGATATCATTACAAAACAAAAAACCGGGAGCGATGCAAAATTACATTTCCATGAGGAGGATTTTAATAATTTGATTATAAGCGCCCGTAATAATTTAACCGCAGGAAGGGAAAGCGGAGTAATCGACTCGCTGGAAGCGTCCTACAAAATGTACCATAAAAACCTGAAAAACCTCGATAGCCTGTTTGCATTGCCCGATATTGATAAACGTATTGTTTGGTTTGTCGATTTATATCAACCCTCCTATTTACAATTTATTGCATCAATAAAAAAACTATGGATTATTAACCAGAACGCCTTATTCGATAATTCGAGGAAGCTTGAAGGCAGTTTTTACAGGATGCTTATGCCCCCCATTATTGCCATTACCGCAGGCCTGTTTTTAATTATACTGTTCAATTATTTTATAAACCTGTATTTCATCAATCCTATTTTGCGCATACATAAAAGCATCAGGTTGTTTTTGGATACAAAGAAAAGTTATACCGTAAGCATTGATACCAAGGATGAGATAAACGATTTGAATGAGGATGTGAAAGTGTTGATATCCCAGTTTAAAAAAGATACTCCGGTAAACAAGCAAAATTTCGATTTAAGGAGTAAATCATAAATATTTGATTGTGCGTCCCAGCATTGTTCTTCGTTATGTAGGTTTTATTTTGTTGGTAAATGCCGCATTTATGCTATTATCAACAGGCATTGCCTTTATCAATAGCATGGACTCGGCTTTTTACCCCTTGTTGCTTAGCTTTTTTATTACGGTTACGGTGGGTATTTTCCCGCTGATATTTATTCCGTCCGATTCGCATATCAGTATTCGCGAGATGTACTCTATCGTAGTATTCTCGTGGTGTGCATGTTGCTTATTCGGTATTTTGCCTTACATTTTGTGGGGCGGCGAGTTTACATTTACCAATGCATGGTTCGAGAGCGTATCGGGATATACGACGACGGGGGCTACCGTTTTGCAAAATATCGAGGGGCTGCCTAAAAGCTTATTATTTTTCCGCTCTTCGACCCATTGGATGGGCGGGATAGGCGTTGTATTGTTCGCCATGCTGATAGCCCCCTCGATACGCCTGAATAAGATGCGCTTATCGAAGCTTGAAATGTCGTCGCTGGCACAGGATAATTTTAAATACAAAACACAGGAAACCGTACGGATAATTCTTATCGTTTACATCGTTTTTACCATTGTATGTTTTTTGCTATTATGGCTTGCCGGTATGGACGGGTTCGACTCGGTAAACCACGCCTTTTCAACAGTGGCAACAGGCGGTTTTTCGACAAAAAATATGGGCATAGCCGAATATGGAGCTAATGTGTGGATACAATTAATTATCATATTCTTCATGTTTATTTCAGGGATCCACTTCGGGCTAATTTATTCGGCAATTGTAAAACGGTCGGCAAACATATTCCGTTCGCCAATTGTACGGTATTATTTTTTCGCGGTTGTTGTCGGCATTGTTATCATTACATTTTATTTATACTTGAGCAAAACATACTCGAATTTTGGCGAGTCCTTATTGCACGGTGCGTTTCAAATTGTATCGTCGGCTACAACAACAGGCTATGCTTCGGCTAACTCGGCAGCCTGGCCCCCGTTTGTTATACTGGTGTTATTGTTTTTTATGTTGCAGGGAGCCAGCGCCGGTTCAACAGTAGGAGGGATGAAGATCGACAGGTTTGTTATCTTTTTTAAATCGATAAAAGCCCAGGTTCGCAAACAACAGCACCCTAATGCCATTGTCCCCATCAAAGTCGGTTCAACAAGCATTGATGATGATATGGCCTATTCGGTTGCTCTTTTTATGCTTTTTTACCTGCTGATTATTTTTGCAGGAACCCTTTTACTTGCCGTAATGGGGATTGACGCCATGTCGAGCTTTTCCATATCCCTGGCATCGCTTAGTAACGTAGGGCAGGGGTTCGGATTTTTCGGCTCGCTGGATAATTACAAGCTATTACCCATTGTCGGCAAACTGTTGCTAACCGTTTTAATGATTATCGGGCGTTTGGAAATATACGGCTTAATCCTTATTTTTTTTGTGCGTAGTTGGAAATAATTTGCTTATAAACATTTGGCCTATCGTACGTCGTACCGTAAAAAACGAACAAAACAAAATGCAAATACGGCGCCTAATGTAACAATCATGGCTATCAAATACCCTTTCATATACGTCAATCGTTCGACCAATGCGGCCGGTTTTTCGGAATATTGAGGAATCTGGTCTAACGATACAGATTGTTTTGTGGTCGAGAGGCTTTCATAAGGATTATACCAATGCGGGCTATTCTTATCCTTAGCGTCCAGGTCTTTAAACCATTGCAGAAACGATTCCTGATAGCTATGCAAATCGTTCCAGTTTTTTTGAAAACGCAAATAACCGCCGCCTAATATTCCTTCGTTAAGACATTGGAATTGAGTGATAGGCGAAAATATACTTAATCTTCTCGTGCTTTCAAATTGATGAAACATTTGATTGTAATAGGCATCATAATGCCGCTTTCGAGCATTCATCAAATTAGTTTGATTATTAGCCCTCAATTCATGACGCGGATAAAAAGGATTGCCGCCGTTGGCGCTCCAACTACCCGGAGGCGCGTTTCTGTTAATATCCTGCAGTTCCTGGTTAGTAGTTTTTTGTACTTCATTGGCGCTTGGAATGCCAAAAATCTTTTTGGCAAAAAACAACGATGAGTTAGGCAAAACTACAGCGAAAACAATCCAGATTGTTAAACATGTTAACAGACTGATATTCGATTGCCGGGTTAA
Organism: Prevotellaceae bacterium; assembly: GCA_031263585.1. Lineage (GTDB taxonomy): Bacteria > Bacteroidota > Bacteroidia > Bacteroidales > UBA932 > JAISFN01. The sequence goes on from JAISFN010000023.1 coordinate 15,494, forward strand.
TGTCGAAGCTAATAAACCGATAATAGCCATTACAGCTATAAATAAAAGGCTTATTAATAAAAAATCAGACATTTCGAATAAAAACCGCGCGTTAATATTAATCTTGCCCGAAGCTAAAACTATCAGTAAGCTTAAAATAATTCCTATAATTGTAATAGAAAATATGGTAGTAACAATGCTCAAAAATTTTGAAAAAATAAATGTGCCACGCGGTACTTTATTTGAAAAAATCAATGATAATGTACGGTCTTCCTTTTCTCCCGATATGGCATCAAAAGCCAAGAGTAGTGTCATAAAGCTGAGGATCATCGACATTATAAATGCCCAGTTTAATCCTTGCGCTTTTTTCAACAGCGGATTCACGCTTCCGCTTCTCACGTCAAAACTATATACATTGTATGCATTGTATGTAAATTTATTTGGTAGTATAGATTCTTTACAGTCGTCGATAATAGCGTAACTGTTGGGGCTAAGTACATAATTATCCATATCTGTAGCCAGCTTCGATGCATTTTTGGCTTTTTCTTCCAGTTGCTTCTGCCTGTCCTGAAGAAATTTTGCATAATTATCATGGGTATCTTTAATCGAAACAATATACGACGCTGTACCAAAGGCGAATACAAGTATTGCGATTATGAAGGAAATCTGGAAACGAAGACTGTACAAATAGTTCTGTAATTCGTGTATAAATAAAGTTTTAAACATATCTTTCCTCCAAATTTGTTAAAGTTGATATTTGCGAAAACGTAACATAGTAGCCATTAATAAAATAATTGCCAGAAATAAAAGCAGGGCAAAACGTATCAATACAAAATTCAATATTTTACCCGATATCTGTGATTTATACGTAAATTTCGGAAAATCATTCAAATCCAATGGCGGATAATATCCCGAATTCCATTCTTCGGGTATATTCTCTTTCAAAAATTTATCTTCAATCTCCCTTCCTTTACCTATAACCGAAGAATATCCATCAAGAAAAGCTTGGTATATCTCATCCTCTGCAAATGAATCGATGTTTTGTGAAGTAAACCATTTTGAAGATTCGAAGAATTTGTTTTCTTTGAAATATGTGATTAATACTTGGCGATACTCGCGGACTTTATCCATATATATTATAAACGAATTTGCATCGGTATGGCATAAGGCTGACGATAGCTGCAAAAATATTTCGGAGGGAGATAAAAGCGCCAATCCTTGTTGGATTTTCTCCTGTCTTGCCAATCCGTCGAAATAATCTTTTTGAATAGCCCATTTTTTATCGGCATAATCAATGGAACGAGGCATATACCAGGGGATGTATCTTAAATAAAATTCGGCTGTAGATCGCGGCCCTCCGTAAATGCTGAGACGCCCGTCGTAATCCCCGTTCATATTCCAGTGGTTAAGCCCATTAATTTCTAATTCTTTTTGAATCGAATTATTTTTATCATTATCCTCTTTCCAAAATTCATCATCAATTTCCGACATTGCAAAACTTACGTTATCATACAAGCGGGTTTTAACAAAATTATGGGCAGCATACGAGGCAATGTTAGGCATTAAAAATAAGAACCATATCCATGCTAACAAACTTATAATTATTGATGAAGATGAGCGCTTTACCATTGACGATATGAACATGCCCAATAAAACGAAAACTATTACATAAACTATTGATGAAAGGAAAAGGAGCAAAATATTTCCCCAGTCGTTTATACTAAAACTTAATTTAGGGGATAGCACAATGAATAAAAAGCTTAAAATGTAGCAAAATACGAGTATAGGCAGTAATGTGAGCAAAATACCGCACAGTTTACCAATAAAAAAACTGCTGCGGCTTATTTTATTTACAAATATCATTTTTATAGTGCTGTCCTCACGTTCCAGGGTAAAACAATCGTACGAAAATACCAGCGCCAGTAATGACATAATAATGGCTATTACCGTCGCAAAATCAATGGAAAAAAAGGCATTTAGTAAAGGGTTGTCGATAGAATTAGCGTTGCCCTGTAAGAACAACGGATATTGGAACAGGTAAATAGTTGTCGACATTCCGATGTTTTCCGAAATCCCTTCACTAAAAATACTGAGCGATTCGGGCTGTCGCACAACATCAGGACGTATAGAAGAATATTCTTTTGAATTCTTCATCTTATCTTCAGCCCGTTCAATATTGACTTTGTAAAGTTCCTGCTGATCGTTATACCTGTCCATACTTACAATAAGCGTAAATGGAATAATAAACAGGCATAACAACAGGCCTATTATAAACCGAGCCGATGTAAGATTTAGTAAAAAATCTTTTTTAACTAGTAAACTTATCATACATATGTTTTTAGATATAAATTATTAGTAAATCGAATTTTATAATAATCCGCCTTCATCTTACATCGTACCGTAAAAAACGAACGAAGCAAAAAGCAAATACAATACCGAACAAAGCGATCATGGCTATCAGGTAATTTTGTGAATATGCTATGCGCTCGGCAAGTGTTGCGGCTTTTTCGGTATAATGCGGAATTTGGTCAAGCGAAACGGCTTGTTGCGTAGTTGAAATAATTTCATAAGGATTGTACCAGTGGGGGCTTTTTTCATCCCTGGCATCCAAATCTTTAAACCATTTTAAAAAGCTTTCCTGGAATATATGCAAGTCATTCCAGTTTTTACGGAAACGTAAATACCCTCCGCCAAGCGCCCCCTCGTTAATACAATCGAATTGCATTATCGGCGAAAATATGGCAACTATGCGGGTGTTTTCAAACTGCCGGAACATTTGATTATAGTATGCATCTTTATGTTTTTTTTCGGCATTAAACAAATTGCTTTGATTGTTTGCCCTTAGCTCATGTGCGGGGTAGAACGGTTGCCCTCCGTAGGAGCTCCAGCTGCCTTCAGGGGCATTTTTATAAATATCGTCCTGTTCGGCTTTTATGATATCGTTAACCTCTTTTGCCGTTGGTATGGCAAAAAATTTTGTAGCAATAAATACGGAAGCATTGGGTAGCACCACGGCAAAAAATATCCATATTGTAAGGCAAATCAACAGGCTTATATTACTTTGCTTGCTTAATGTTGATGCCAGCAAACCTATGATAGCCATTACCGATATAAATAACAGGCAAACCGATAAAAAGCCCAGCGTATTGCCTAAAAAGTAGCTGTTGATAGTTATTTTGCTCGAAAAGCTGATTATTAATAAACTAACTATGACGCCCACAAGTATTGTACAAAACATAACCGTTAAAATACTCAGGAATTTCGACAGTATAAAGCTTGCGCGCGATACCTTGTTTGAAAATACCAGGGACAATGTATGGTCTTCCTTTTCGCCCGATATGGCATCGAAAGCAAATAGCAGCGTTATAAAGCTTATTATTGTTGATATGATAAAAGCCCAGTTTAAGCCTTGCGCTTTTTTTAAATACGGATTACTACTCGCTGTTTTTACGTTAAAACTCCATACATTATACGCACTATAGCTGAGGCTGTTGGGCAGTATATTTTCTTTACAGTCGTCGATAACAGCGTATGATTTGGGGCTTAATATGTAATTTGTTCTTGATACGGCGACTTTGCCTGCATTACCAATCCTTTCTTCAAGCTGCTTTTCTTGCTCCTGTACAAATTTATTATAATTATCCTGTTTATCGCCCGTTGAAACGATATAGAATATCGTTCCGAAAATAAAAACAAGCGTTACAATTACAAAGGATATCTGGAAACGGAGGCTGTATAAATAATTTTGCAGCTCGCGTATAAATAATATTTTAAACATAATTATAGTTTTATCGGGCGGTTTAAATACGATAGCCGCTAAAGCGCAACATGGTAAGCATTAGTATAACCAGCGCTATAAACAGTAGCATTGCAAAACGGCTTATTGCATAATTTAAAGCAGGCCCGGTAATTTGCGGTTTATAAGCAAAACGGGGGAAATCGCTCAAATCAAGGTAAGCGTTATTTTCAGAAAGCCATTCTTTAGGCATGTATTTTTCCGAAAATTCTTTTTCAGCCTCTTTGCCTTTTAAAAATGCCTCGTACCAGTCGCCGCTTAGTTTTTTATATTCCTCTTCACTATCACAGAGTAAGTCGTATTTATTGGGCGTAAACCACAACGACGATTCGAAGTATTTATTCGACCTGAAATATTGTATCATGCTTTCCCTGTATTCCCGCAGTTTATCCATATACAGGCTGTGTGCGTTTGCATCGGTATGGCACAACGACGAAGACAGTTGAATAAATATTTCGGAAGGAGACAATAGGGACAGGTAGTGCTGTGTTTTTTCCTGTTTCATTAAATCGTCGACATAGCTTTTTTGTAGCGCCCATTTTTTATCAGCATAATCAAGCAGATACGAAACTTCAAAAGGAGTTAATATTCTATGAAAATCGAAGGTAACTTTCGGCCCTCCGTAAAATTCGATTCTGCCATCGTCATCATTCTTTGATATAAAAGAGTTTGGTCCGTCGATACCCAATTGTTTTTGTATTTCGAGCCTTTTATCGCGGCGTTGTTTACTGTGCCGCTTATTAACTTCGCTTACGGCAAACTGTAAATTTTCGTACAAATCGGTTTTTACAAAGTTTTGAGCCGCATACGATGCCATATTCGGCATCAGGAACAAAAACCATATCCATACCAGTAAACTCACGATAATTGAAGTTGAGGATTGCCGCGACATGCTTGATATAAACATTCCCAAAAGCACAAATACCACAACATATAAAACGGCTGATATGAATAATAGGCCGATACTGAGCCATGTGTTTGAGTCCAGTGCAACATTGGGCGAAACAACAAGGAATAATATCCCCAATAAGTAACAAAAAAACAATATCGGTAAAAGAGTAAGCAATATTCCCAGTAACTTGCCTATAAAGAAACTACTCCGGTTTATTTTGTTAACCAAAATCATTTTTATGGTTCCGTTTTCCTTTTCCCTTGTAAAACAATCATAAGAGAATACCAATGCCAAAAGCGACATTATTATGGCTATTATGCTTGTAAAATCGATAGAGAAAAAAGCATTCAGCAGCGGGTTGTCTTTAGCCGTGGCTTGCCCTGAAAGAAACATAGGGTAGTCGCCCAAATACACTTTTGTACTCATACCCAGGTTTTCGCTTATACCCTCGCAGAATACGGAAAGCGACTGCGGCTTGCGTACAACTTCGGGGCGGGCTTGCGAATATACCCTTGCCTCATTTAATAGTTTCTCGGCGTTGTCATTTAAAACCTTATATACGTTTTCCTGCCCTTTATACCTATCCATACTTACAACAAGAGTAAACGGAATGATAAAAAGACAGATTAAAAAACCAAGGATAAATCGTGCCGATGTGAGGTTTAAGAAGAAATCCTTTCGGGCTATTAGTCCTATCATAATTGTGTTTTTTAATGCAACTATACTGATTGATCAATGCGCTGATATGCTAATGTGCTAATGGTTAATTGTTAAAAGTCTTCCCCAAGCCCTTCGTGAGAGAGGCTTATCGTGTGTCGTGATACTTGACAATAACAATAACTTTCCATTTTCAACTACCTATTATATTGTAGTTTAATAATCAAATCAACAAATCAACAGCATTTACGGCATCATCACCGTTTCCTGCATATAATCGAGATAAATACGTTCAAGGTCATCTTGCAAAAATTCTTCGCGGCTGCGCAACATTACCAAACGTCCTTCCTTCATTATCCCAACACGGTCGGCTACCGATTTGGCGCGTAATATATCGTGGGTACACATTAATATCGATTTTCCGGTATTACGTAAGTTATTTAAAATCTGCATCAATTCGGCTGCCGATTTTGGGTCGAGCCCTGAAGTAGGCTCATCCAGCAGGATATTCGGCGCATCTTTGATAATAGCTATGGCTAAGCCTACCTTTTGCCGCATACCTTTCGAGAAAGTTTTCAGTTTTTTTTCAAAAGCTTCCTCTTGCAGGCCAACCTTGCGCATTATGGTATAATAGTCCTCTTTCCTCAGATTGGTTTTACCTCCGAGTTTGGCAAAAAAATCAAGATTTTGGCGTGCCGTAAAATTGCCGTACAACATCACATTTTCCGATACGTACGAAATGTATTTCTTTGTTTCCAACGGGTTTTCCATTACATCAATTCCGTCGATTATCGCTTTGCCTGATGTGGGTTCGATAAAGTTAAGGAACAGGTTGATTGTAGTAGTTTTACCGGCTCCGTTAGCTCCCAGAAGGAAAAAAATTTCGCCCGGTTTAATTTCGAGGTTTAAAGCGTCTAAGGCTAATTGACCATCTTCGTAACGTTTTGTTAATTCAATTGCTTGTAACATGATTTTGTATTTTAAATTGTTAATATTTTGTTAGTAGTTAATGGTTATATGTTAAGTGTTTATTTGTTTAATATTTTATATTTCACGCTTAACGTTTCACACTTTACATTTTTACCGCACATCAAAACGTATAAAGCATACAAATGCGGCAACAAAAAACAGCAGGCAGTAAAAGCCGAGCAACATAATGTCGCTCCAGTTTTGTTGGAATGTTTCACTCAAACTTACATGTTTATAATTGTCCATTGTCGGCGTTTGAACCTTCGATGGATCAAAGCCTTCTTTCTTAATATAGCTGTTATTGGTTGTTCTTGTTGTGCGATATGTTTTTATGTTATAATTATTATAAATGCTTTGTTCAACGGTTTCGTGAAATTGTTTTGCCTGTTTTATAAAATTCTCGGCTTCGGCCACTCCTGTAGCCGAAAATTCGGCAAGAAGCTTGTTTGCAGAGTTAATGATTGATAAGTTTGATATTGTTTTAGAAATACGGTTTTGTTTATCGCGGCGTAAATTGTAGTCGGTAGTGATTTTACCGATTTCCGAAACAATAAGTTGCCCATATTTTTCGCGTATGGGCGTAACCTGCTCGTCAAACTCTTCTTGTTTAGCTTCCCAATTATTTATCTGGTCGAGGGCATGATACTTCTTATCGATTTCATCTCCTACTTTCGATTCTTCAGCTTCCATTTCCCTGGTAAAATTCTCTTTGATGGCTTTTCGTTTGGCTTCGAAAACATTGCTCGATTCAACAGGGTAAATAACTTCGCTGATTATCGGGCTGACCTTTGGAATAACCAAACTTATTACTATCCAGATTAATAACAATACATTGATAGATAAGGTAGAACTGCGTGTAAAGGCCGACATCCATAAACCAAGGTTGAACAGTGCAAACAAAAAGAGCATGCTTATACCGATCATTGCTAATACCGAGGGAAATAGTTGAGCCGAAAATATAGGCACAATGCCTGATGCGTAAACAATTAGCAAAGCAACAAAAATTGAAATCAAAAAAGGAATCGAGAATACGATGTAATTACCTATTAGTTTCGATAATAATATTTGCCGCCGTAAAACAGGGTTGGACAATATGGCGCGGAAAATCCCGTTTTCTTTATCACCCGATATTGCATTGAACGTAAACACTAGTGCAAGTATTGATAGCACCATAACAACAATGTAGGCAAAATCGATTTTTCCCATTAAATCTTGTTTGTAATCGGGTTGGACGTATTCTATTTTATACGATTCGCCTCGTGTTGTTACTACCTTGTAAGGCATGCTGTTGCCCAAACCTTGCGAAAAAATGCTTAACGGTGAAGGCGGGTGGATACCTTCCGCATTGAAATGGGCAGATATTTGCCCTTCGCTTTGTTGCTGATAGGTTTGCACCTCCTGCTGATAGTCGGATACTCGTTGGGCATAGTTTTTAACCGACACATAAAAGCTTAAAGGTATAATGCACAGGCATAATACCATAACCACCCAAAACCGGAAATCGATAATGGCGGTCTGAATTTCTTTTATAAGTAA
>JAISFN010000065.1 GCA_031263585.1 Prevotellaceae bacterium
CAGAAAGTCCCCTTCAAAAGCTCAAATGTGAGATGATTTATGGTAATCGGACTTTAATTGCTGAACAAATGGAACTGGAAATCTTTGAATATATTGAAATCTGGTATAACAAAAAAAGATATCATTCAGCTCTGGATAGCTTAACTATAGATGAGTTTTGGATAATCTATAAAAATAGCGCTTAGCTTTTTCTGCAGTTTTGTTTGGAATTTCCAGTTCTTGGTTGCTGCCGAAACTGCAGAAAGGGACTGGATTAACGCCAATTCCGAAAAACTGTATAAAACATCTATCCAAAAGCATTTGAATAACATAGCATAAATCCGGATGAATTCGATACATATTATGTCCAGGCAAAAGTGAAATATACTGGAACAAAAGAAGAAAAGATTGTAAAAATCGCCATCCAGAAATGATTAGCCTCCTTCCAATAAGATACATTTGAGACCTGGTCAAACTGAAGGCGCCTGGGTGTACTAGATTTACAAATCGGGGAAAGTGCTATTACCATTGATCATGTACCATACCGCAGAATTTACCATACCAATGACGACAATGCAAACATGGAAAATTGTAATGCTGCCATTGCAACCCAAGAGCAGGATAATCGGTCGAACCGAGTGTAGTGGAATAAATAACACGACCCTCGTTTCATAAGCCATTTATTAGAGCAAACAGGTTGCCCGTATTTTATACAGCAGCCTGCTCTAGTCGTTTACTAATAAATCGAAGAAGGTGTCCATCACTGAACACCTTCTTCTCCACTTAACCTAAAACCTAACCATATGAAAAACAAGCATCAAAATAATGAAAAGAATATCATTCTTTTGTTGTAATATATAAACAGGAGAAATGGTGTTTTGTTGTGTTAAAAATCTTAAAAGATTTAAATTTTTAATGCACTAATAGGGCAAACTCATGAAATTATATTTTATACTGGATTATCTGCGGTGAACACGGTTGCTTCGGGCTTTACTTTTACAATGGCATAAAATTTTGACTTATAATCAATTGTCACCATATTGTCATCCTGAACGAAGTGAAGAATCTGAAAAAGAGATGCTTCGTTTTACTCAACATGACAACTTGATAGTGGTTTAGTATTAGCGTGTTCCCTTGCTGTCGCGTGAATCTTTCGCGTGTCATTATTTATCGAAAACACCACGCGATGCAAATCGCACGGTAGCAAAGGGCCTAATTACTTTTTATGCGTTTGCTCTAATCTACTGATAAGAAAATTAGATAAAAATTATTTGTAAATTCACTCATTTACAAATCAGCATATTACTCCAAGTCTAATTTACAAACAGCTTATATATAAAGTCAATATCAACCAGCGAAAAATCATGTATCTGGTCATCCGTACAGGCGAGGTCATCAAAAGATAATGTTGTTGCCACACTAACCACCTTCATCCCCGCCTGGCGGGCAGCCTCAATCCCAGCAATGGCATCCTCAAAAACCACACAATTAACAGGTTCTACACCTAACAATTTCGCTGCCTTAAGGTAAATATCAGGGGCAGGCTTTGCCTTGGCTACTCCCGACGAATCAACTACCTGATCGAAATAATGTCGGATATCCAAGCCATCCAGCACAAAATCGACATTAACAGTAGGTGCCGACGAACCGACTGCCATTTTGATATTATTCGCCTTAAACGTTTTCAACAAATCAAGCAATCCTTTAAGCGGTTGCATATGTGGTTTAAAAATTTTACGATAATAAGCCTCTTTCCCTTCGGTATATTCTTCTATTTTTTCACCGGAGATACCCGGAAACATCAGTTTTAAAATATCCTCGTTCGACCGTCCGAACATATCGGGTGTAAATTCACGCCCTCCTATCCGGTCAAAATACTCTTTAAAGGCACGCTGATGATAAACCGAATTATCAACTAACACCCCATCCATATCAAAAATAACGGCTATGTTTTTTATCATTTCTTTTCGTCTAATACTGTACGATTTTCTATCAACCTGTTATTATACTGCTGTAAAAATGCTTTAAATAGCGAATCTATTTGCCCCGGCACTTGTACGCCTTCATTCAACAAATTACGCGATAACGCAGGGTCGTTAACATAATCGTAAAATGCAATTTGTTTATTATCTCCGCTTACCTGCAAGGCATAGTTCTCGTATATAAACTGGTAAATACCATTTTGTATGCTTATGGAAAAGTTTTTATGGTCTTCTCTGAAAACCGAAGAGCCGAATGCAAAATAAGGCTTATCATAGTTCAGGTAATCTAAAATGCTGGGCATTATATCAATCTGTTGACTTAATTTTTCTTCCTCCTGCATTTTAGACAACTTGCCCGACGGGTCGTAAAATACGACAGGAATCGATAACACACCGATACTGTTTTTAAACTTATCATGCCCTATCCGTATAGGGCTAGTATGATCGGATACAAAAACGAAAAGTGTATTCTCGAACCATGGCATTTTTGATGCCGTATCAAAAAAACGACGCAAGGCGAAGTCGGTATAACCGACAAGTTCGTGCATTTCTTCTTCGCCTTTCGGAAATACATCTTTATATTGAGGTGGCAAGACATTCGGTCCATGCGAGCTTAATGTGAACAATATTGATAAAAAAGGCTGGGGTTTATTATTGATAATCTGAGCGGTAAATTGGAAAAAAGGCTCATCAAAAATACCCCATGTACCGTCATAATCGTCATCATTATTGTATTCCGTACGTCCGTAGTAATGTTTGAATCCTGCTTGCCGCGAAAATTCGAGGAAACGCATCGAACCGTTATCAGCACCGTGGAAAAAAGAGCAATCGTAACCTTTTTCGTTTAACAGTTCGCCTAATCCAACCAAATGGTTATTGGCATAAATGGAAGACACATAATTTCCCGGCAACAACGAGGGCATACCGGCTATGATTGAAGGAGTCGCATCAATTGAAGTAAATCCGTTAGCAAACGAATATTTAAAGGCATACGATTCGGCGATTAGCGAATCGAGAAAGGGTGTATAGCCTACATAGGTCGAATCAACCTGCTTGGTATAATAGCCGATATTCGCCTTACTGAACCCCTCTAGGATAAGGATAAATACGTTTTTGTACTGGAAATCCTCAGTCGGATGCGGATAATGCACCGGAATATATATTTTTTCAAGCTGATCTTCGCTATAGAAATCCTGCATTTTTATTGACTTCTGTTTGGATGTACGTACCAATGTAAATGATGTATTGAGTACGATGTTACTTTCGATAGCTTTGTCTACCTTAAGCGTTGCATGGTTTATGTTGATAGGCGGAAGCGAGTTGATACCACCCCGCATGCCGATGACTATAACAAGCAATACCAGCGCCATAATGCCTACTTGCTTGATATAGTAACTTTTTAACAAATGTATGGATGGATGTTTAACACGTATACTCCCGTATGTAAAAATCATGATAAGCGTAATAATCAACCAGATGAATACAATCCACCAGTAATCGATTATTAATTGGGTTATAAGGTTGAAGTTCCCAGCATCATTAGCAAATTCACGAAAAACGGACAATGTAGTTCGCCGTGAAGTAAATCGGAAATAAGCAAAATCGGCACAATTAAAAAAGAAAAATACCGAATTGCTTACACAAAACAATATCTTTAAAACCCTTTGGTAGGATAATTTATAGCGAAGATCGAAGGGAATAATCTGGGCAACAATGTAAAGGATATTTATATAAAATATGGCGGAAATATCGAAAGTTAAACCTGCCTGGAATAAAGTCAGCAAATGCTTCGCCCTGATATTGGCAAAGAGGTCGACATTCGAAAGGTAAAATATAAAACGACAAGCCGTATACAACAGTACCAGTAATAAAACCCGATAAATAAGTAATAAATAAAGATTGTTTTTAATTTTCCTCCACATAATTGCGCTATAAATTAACAAACTATTTTAATGAGATAATTTACAGTTAGTATCAATACGTAAAGCACTAATTTTTCAGTACTTGTTCTTAATTCCTGATACTATTTTTTAAATCCTTGTTCGAAATAATGTTGAATAACAAAGAATTTGTAAAGGTAACCAATCATTACCAATAATTATGCGTTTAACGGGTGTTTTTTAAAAATTCATTATACCTTTGTATGTTATGAACGAAATTCAATCGAAGCTTTTAAACGATGCCGTCGACGAAATGTCGCGCCTGCCAGGCATAGGGCGTAAAACAGCCCTGCGTCTTGTACTTTATCTGTTACGGTTACCCAATAATGAGGTACAGCGCTTTGGCAATGCGTTTATTAACATGCGCGAAAACATATGCTATTGTAAGCATTGCAATAACATATCGGACAGCGAAGTTTGCGGTATTTGCAACAATCCGCGACGCGATAAATCGCTGATTTGTGTAGTGGAAAGTATACGCGATGTAATGTCGATTGAAAATACACAGCAATATAACGGTTTATATCATGTACTAGGGGGTATCATATCGCCTATGGAAGGGATTGCTCCCAGCGACCTAAAGATTGATTTACTGCTCGACCGTGTGGCAACAAGCGATATAGACGAAGTCGTTTTAGCTCTGAGTACTACTATGGAGGGTGAAACAACCTGTTTTTACCTGTATAAAAAATTAGCCCGATACCCTGTTGCTGTTACCATTATAGCACGTGGCGTAGGTTTTGGCGACGAACTTGAATACACTGATGAATTAACGTTGGGACGCTCGATTAAAAACCGGCAACCGTTTACAGCCAGATAATCCTGTATGGAATAAGAATTTTAGAATAAAAGGAATAAAGATATTTAGACAGATGGCCAGAGTAAAAACTTTATAAAAAATTCATAATTATATAATAATCAACAAACAATCTTTAATAAGCAATAATCAATTTTCAATCATAGATTATGAACCCGACCTTAGTTTTAACCATTATAGGAATTTATTTTGCCATACTGTTTCTGATATCCTACCTCACTACACGTAAAATTGACAGCCAGTCGTTTTACCTGGGTAATAGGCGCTCGCCATGGTACATCATTGCTGTTGCTATGATAGGTACATCGATTTCGGGGGTAACTTTTGTGTCAGTACCGGGTTATGTGTTAACCGATCAGTTTTCGTACATGCAAATGGTACTGGGCTTTGTATTGGGGTATTTTGTAGTGGCAAAGGTGTTGTTGCCACTATATTACAAACTGAATTTAACCTCGATATACGGCTACCTGAAAGGCCGTTTCGGATTTTTTTCATACAAAACCGGAGCGGCATTTTTCCTTATCTCCCGTACGCTGGGTTCGGCTTTCCGTTTATATATCGTAGCCATTGTGTTGCAAAAAGCGTTGTTCGACGCTTGGAACATTCCTTTTACAGTTACCGTAAGCGTTACAATTTTACTGATATTTTTATATACCCGCAAGGGTGGCATTAAAACCGTTATCTGGACGGATACTGTGCAAACCTTGGTTTTGATAGGCACGGTTGTTTTATGCATTTATCAAATTGCAGGCAGCATGAACTTTTCGTTCGGCAGTATGGTAAAAGCAATCAGTGGCAGCGATTTATCGCGTATCTGGTTTTTCGACAACTGGCAGGACGGCCGTTTCTTTTTCAAGCAATTCATAGCCGGAGTATTTACCACCATTACCATGACAGGGCTTGATCAGGATATGATGCAGAAAAACTTGAGTTGCCGTAATTTAAAGGATGCGCAAAAAAACATGTACTCGTACAGTCTTGCATTTTTACCCATTAATCTGATATTTTTATCGTTAGGTGTATTACTTATGATGTTTGCCCAAAAAAATGGCATACTTATCCCGTCGCACACTGACGATTTATTTCCTACAATAACTACAGGTATAAATCCTGCTACAGGCGAGCTTTATTTGGGTACGTTAGTCGGTGTATTGTTTATACTCGGCATTATATCGGCGGCCTATTCGAGCGCCGACTCGGCACTTACCGCCCTTACTACCTCGTTTACAGTAGATATACTTGGAATAAAAAACGATGACAAAAACCTATTGCGCAAACGTACTTTGGTACACATCGGCATAGCCATAATGCTAGGAGTTGTTATCGTGCTGTTCAGGATAATTAATAACGAGAGCGTAATTAAATCGATATATACGGTGGCAGGCTACACCTACGGACCGCTCTTAGGATTGTTTGCATTCGGTATGTTTACCAAATGGCAGGTGTACGACCGGCTTGTACCCGTTGTAGCCGTACTCTCCCCCATCCTGTGCTACATTATCAGTTCCAACTCCGAAAAATGGCTGGGAGGGTATAAGTTTAGTTTCGAGATACTGATTTTAAATGGATTAATTACGTTTATCGGATTACTGCTTTTATCACAAAAGAAAACAACCAGCCATGCAGTAAAAAGTTAATATACTACATATATAGTGAAACTTAAAAAATGACATATGAAATTCCATTTTGAGAGATCAGGTAATAATGGGTGCTAATCTTAATCGGACAGCAGTGATTTTTAGTAAAGAATTTATCCTGCATTTTAAAATAAGAAAATACTTTATATAAATGTATTAAAAATATAAAATCTTCAATATTAAAATGGATTATCAGGAAACAGTACACTATCTATACCAGCAACTCCCAGCATATCAACGTATCGGTAAGGCGGCCTATAAAGCCGACCTTGAAACCACGCTTAAGCTTGATGCATACTTTAAGCATCCGCACCTCTTGTATAAAACTATACATGTAGCCGGAACAAACGGAAAAGGGTCCACTTCGCATATGATTGCATCGGTTTTACAATCGGCCGGATATAAGGTGGGGTTATATACTTCGCCCCATTTGTACGATTTCCGCGAGCGTATCCGGATTAACGGGGAAATGATTCCAGAGCAGGAGGTAGTCGATTTTGTTAAGCATCATAAATTGATTATGGAAAAGCTGAAACCTTCGTTTTTTGAAATGACGGCAGCACTTGCATTCGACTATTTTGCCTGCCAACAGGTGGATATTGCAGTGATTGAAGCGGGTATGGGCGGTCGGCTCGATTCCACCAATATTATTACGCCATTGTTGAGCATTATTACTAATATCGGGCTTGACCATACCGAATTTTTAGGCGACACGCTTGCTAAAATTGCAGAGGAAAAAGCGGGTATTATAAAAAGCGGTATACCAGTGCTTATCGGAGAGTGGAATGCAGAATCGGCAATTGTCTTCATACACAAGGCTGAGGAAAATAATTCATCAATTATTTTTGCCGATAAAGTTTTGCAGGTAAATAAAACCTGTATAAAAAACAGTAAACAAAAATTCTCGATTTCGGCAGTTAATCCAGCGGAGTTTCCATATCCTCCAATTAATATTGAGATTGATTTGCTAGGTAGTTATCAGGCAAAAAATATACTTACCGTATTGCTTGCGGTGGAAATACTCCGCAAATATACAACGCTTATCGTTAGTAATAAAAGTTTATCAAAAAGCTTGTCGAATGCTGCAAAGCAGACAGGCCTATGGGGCCGCTGGCAAATTTTACAGAACAAACCTTTAATTGTATGCGATACCGGACATAACGCTCATGGTATGAGCTATGTAATGAAACAGTTAAAACAATTGTCGCATAAAAACCTGTACATTGTGTTGGGCCTTGTGAGTGATAAGGATGTCGAGAGCATTTTACCCCTGTTGCCTGCCGATGCATACTACTTCTTTACCAAAGCCAATCTGCCACGGGCAATGGATGCTCAAGCACTGGCCGAAAAATGCAAGTACGCCGGTTTAAAAGGCGAAACGGTTACAGGCGTTTACAACGCTTTGCAGGCCGCAAAAAACAAAGCCGGTGCTGATGATGTTATTTTTGTAGGAGGAAGTACGTTTGTTGTAGCGGAAATAACGCCCGGGTAAAAATCACTTACCAAATTGCATCACAAACTTGTCGAAAGTTTTTGCCGTCAACTTTGCCCGTGAATCCAGCTATTCATTGGTATCGTTTTCAATCCGTATTTGTTGAACAAGGAAATTGTCATTATCCTGTTTAACAAAAAACGTCATGCGGTAATTTTCGCCTGCGGTGGTTGTATATGACCCGATTATGTATTTTACCTGCCCCTTGCCGCTTTTGTGCAACGTAACAAAATTTTTTGCCTTGTATTTCGAGAAAAAATTCCGCATTACCTGTATGGCCTGTGCTTTACTGTACACATCTTCTTTCCCTAAAATATCGCATTCGATACTCGGTGCAAAATAAGCTGATAGCTCGCTATGCTGTCCTTTTTTTACCGCATTGGCTACGCCGTCGAAAACTTTTTGTTCGGCAACGGAATCTTGCCCAACAGCAAATAACGACATAAGTAATAAAATAAATGTAATTTTAATGGTTTTCATAGTTTATTCAAATAAAGTTTTCTGAAAAGGATAACTATTCATACGTTTATACTTTCAAATAAAACTTATAGCAGAAACAACAGCAAAAACCGCACCTTAAAATAAACAAAATAATTTTATATAATTTAAAATCAATAATATTAGCTATAAATAGCTGATGTTTAAATTGGTATACGCATGAGGATTTTAATCAAAAAAACAACTTGGCACAACAAAGATAGTATTTTAATGATTCTGACATCGAAGGAAATAAAATAAATGGATAATTTTGTGTAAATTAAATTTTACATTTTAACCACAATAAATACAAAGCAATCGTTATGTTCACAAAGGAATTCGATTATATTCAAACCTTTGTATTTCTTGTGAAAATTTTTGAGCCTTTTGTGGTAAAAAAAATATCTTATTTATTTTCAGATTTATATAAATATACATTTTTGTCATAACAGATCAATTTTATAAAACTTAAACAAGCTCTAAGTTTTTAAAAGCATTTATTGATATATTTTATCATGCTGAGTGAAACGAAACATCTATTTTTCATGCCCTTCACTTCGTTTAGCATGACAACGAAAAATAGAACATTAATATCAACTGCTTAATTAGTAGGCATTATATTCAATAAGATTTGAGGTTGATGATTATGAGTAAAATAAAATTAACATTTTTAAAATTTTAAAATTGGCTGAAAATAAGTGAAATACAAAATAATATATATTGTAAGTTGCTGATAATAATGCATGATAATCTTTTATTGAATATAAACTCTATTTGTAACGATCGAATGAAAATAAAACTTTTGGCAGTGGGTAAAACCGATGCAAATTATATTGCCGAAGCTGTTTCGATTTACGAGAAGCGGCTGAAACATTATACATCATTCGAAATTATTTACTTGCCCGACATTAAAAATACAAAGAACCTGAACAGTAAACAGCAAAAAGAAAAAGAAGGAACGGCAATATTAGCCCAATTAGCCGATAATGACGATATGGTATTGCTTGATGAAGCCGGTAAAATGTATACATCGATAGAATTTTCCGTATATTTATCGAAAAAAATGCTGACTTCGGCAAAAATGCTGGTGTTTGTTATTGGCGGTTCGTGCGGATTTTCGCAAGCGGTGTACAACAGGGCAGGAGCCCGGTTATCGCTTTCGCCAATGACGTTTACGCACCAAATGGTACGTATTTTGTTTGTCGAGCAATTGTACAGGGCATTTACAATTATCAAAGGCGAGTCGTATCATCACATTTAAGTAAATGTGTTGATTTGTTGATGAGTTAATAGTTAAGTGTTAATGTGATATGCGTACAGTGTATTGTGTACAGCGATTTTTCGCATATCGCATATTGAGAAAATAACAGTAAACGGATTAAGTTTGACAAAATACGAATATACTGTGAAAGATTGGATATTAATGTCGACAGCGATATTAACGCTTTTGTTTTTTTCAGTATCGTTCTGGATTGACGATGTACGCGATGTGGATATCCGTGCGAAAGATGTTAAACGGATAGAGAGGAGCTTGCACGAACAACAAAACAATGTCGGCTTGTTTGTACGGGAACACTTGCCACATGCCGTTGACGACGGGGTATTCGATAGTTGCTGGACACAATCGTTACATGATAAAGGGATGTCGTTGTTTATTTTACGAAACGACAGTGTAGTATATTGGTCGGATAATTTACCGGTTGAAGACGAGCAATTAAAACAAATTGATACCGTTGAACAATACAACAACATTGGTAATGGCTGGTATGTTACACAGGCATTTACATTAAACGAGTACAAAGCAATAACATTTATACTCATCCGTACCGAGTACACCTATCACAATAATTTTTTAAAAAACAGCTTTAATCCTATTTTCAAATTTGCCGACAATATGATGATTTCTCCTGTGGGTAGTGATGAGGGAGCATTAATTACAGGCGTTGGTGGCGTACCATTGTTTGTGCTTATAACCGATGTCGTTACCGTGCAGTTTAAGCAATCGACATTGTTTCGTTGGCTTGCCGTGCTATCGGCCTTGTTACTATTCGTCTTGATTTTTTACGATTGGTCGAAATGGAGAAAAAACATCCACCCATTGATAGCTGCACTGTTGATATTGATTGCCATAAGGTTGTTGATATTTTTCAATGAACCCTATTTTCTGGAGGGAATCGCTATTTTTTCTCCTACCTTATATGCTGCATCCGGATTTTTGAGGTCGCTGGGAGACTTGCTTTTACATTTGCTTTTTGCTTACCTGTATGTACTAATTTTATGCCGGAACTGGAATGAGTTGAAAACCCGTATCAACAAACTGCCGTACTATGCATTGCATATCTGCCGTTTGCTAAACGTTTGCCTAATTGCCTGCATTGCATGGGCAGCAGACTACATTGCCTGTTCGTTGGTGCTGAACTCGAATATTTCGTTCGATGCCTATCATATATCCAACCTGTCGATATATTCCCTTATTGCATTTGGGGCTATACTATTGTTATTAGCTATCTTGTTCTTATTAATTTATTTACAGGCCTATTTATTTGCCGATAAAGATAAGAAACTGCTTATTACCGAGCAGATAATTGTGTTTATTGCTTTTTTTATTGTATTTATTGATAAGCATGCTGTTGAGGAATATATATTTATTTCGGTTTTTATTACCATTAACCTGCTGTGTACATATAAAGTACTGAAAACAAAATCGCCGTTCAAATACTTTACAATAATTACGGTTTTATTTTCGTTATATACAACGGTGATGCTGTTCGAACGGATGGGCGAACGAGAGCAGCAGCGGCGTGAGGTTTGGGAGCACAGCCTGTCTGCCGAACGTGATCCGGCAGCCGAAATGCTACTAAGCGAAAGTGAAGATAAAATTCTGAAAGACACGTATATACAACAAATACTTACGTCCCGCTACCGGTCGGAGCGACAATTGTCCGACCGTTTGATTGACTATCATTTTAAAGGTTATTTCCAGAATTATGAAATTCAATTCCACAGTTGCATCCCTAACCAAAGACTTTATTTGAGTAATGAGGATAGAAATGTTGATTGCCACGACTTTTTTAAAAGCGAACGGGAGCGTTACGGGATCCCGATACAGGGTAGTTCGCATTTTTGGTTTATGAACAACGGGAGCGGAAGGATTTGTTATTATGGCGAATTTGAGTTTATTACAAAAGCCGGTAACAGTATTTATTTATTTATCAATCTGTTTTCGAAACCCGAATCCGAGTCTATCGGTTATCCCGAATTATTACTCGACAGTAAAATAAAATCGGGGTATAGCATAAGTAGCCATTATTCGTATGCCAAATACAAGGGTGGTGAATTGGTAACACAGTATGGAACATACGATTACAGCTTAAATCTTAGTTTGCAAATATCACGTAATAAAAGTAATAACTACTTTGTTGTCCTTAACAATTACAGCCACTATGTGTATAAAACAGGTACAGATAATGTAATTATCATCAGCCGGTCGCAAATCCGGATTATAGATACCGCCTCGTTATTTTCGTATAATATTGTACTGTTATTTATCGGCTTACTTATTTTGTTAGTATTGGCAGGCTATCCTATCAAGGCAAATTTTGGCAAAGTGAGTTACCGGTTGAAAATAACGTATGTTTTACTGGCATCCATTACAATATCGCTTACGGTACTCACCATAACAGTATTGGTTTTCATTATCCGCCAGTCCGATGAAAGAAATGCCGCCAGTATTCAGGAAAAGCTTCGCTCGGTAATGATTGAACTGGAACAAAGCCATGTAGAAATGAGAAAAAATACGGAAGCCGTACGCAATTTAACATATACGCTAATTGGCTTGTCTAATGCATTTTACACCGATATTAATTTATATAATACAGATGGCGAACTAATTGCCTCATCCCGGAATGAGGTATTCGAAAAAAAACTTTTGGGTACAAGAATGAACAGGGAAGCCTATAAAATTATGACAATGGATGTTGCTTCAAAATATATCCATTGGGAACAGATAGGCTCTATGCAGTATTATTCGGCCTATGCACCTTATTATGATAACGACCGGAAGCTGTTGGCCTATGTTAATATGCCGTATTTTTTCAAGCAATCCGAGTTTCGCGAAGAGGTAATGCAACTAATTGCCAGCATTGCCAACATTTATGTATTGCTGATATTATTGGGAACGATATTTGCATTGTTTATTTCGAACCAGTTATTGCGCCCGTTGGGTGTAGTGCAGCAAAAAATGGGGCGCCTTGACCTTACCCACCAACCCGAAAAAATCGATTACCAGGGTAACGATGAAATCGGCGATTTGGTACGCGAATATAACCGAATGATTGGTGAACTGGCAATAAACGCCCGAAAACTGGCAGCAACCGAGCGCGAATCAGCATGGCGCGAAATGGCACGGCAAATTGCCCACGAAATTAAAAATCCGCTAACCCCCATGCGCCTTAGTATTCAGCATATAATACGCATGAAAAACAATAATGTTGCGGGCTGGCAGGAGAAACTGGATGCCGTTTCAAAATCATTACTCGAACAAATAAATATACTGTCGAACATTGCTTCGGAGTTTTCGAACTTTGCAAGGATCAACGAGCGTGAACTGGAACCAATCGACTTGTCGCTGGCTTTAAACCGTAATGTTAACTTATTCAGGGTTTATGATAAAATCGAATTTAATTTATTGGAAGAAGGTACGGAGCATAAAATTATTATGGCAAATAATGACCAGCTGCAGCGAGTGTTCACCAATTTAATTAAAAATGCCGTGCAGGCTGTCGAGGACAGGGATAATGCCAAAATATCAATGTCTTTAAAAAAAGAAGGGGAAAACTACATAATATCCTTTGAAGATAACGGTAGCGGCATTTCTCTCGAAGTACAGAAATGCTTATTTCAGCCGAATTTTACAACCAAAACGGGCGGAACTGGTTTGGGTCTGGCCATTTCGAAAAATATTATCGAAAGCTTCGGCGGAGCCATATCATATGTGAATAGGAAAAATGGAGGGGCTTGTTTTATCATACAGTTTCCGGTTAGCAATATCGGTCTGGAACTGTTACGTAAATTATAACTCACAATAAATAAACTATAAGAAGTTGTGTGCGATATGCGAAAAATCGCAATACACAATACGTTGTACGGATATCACATCAACGAATAAGAAAATCAATAAGTTGATTATTTTTGCCTGTTAATAAAAAGTGATGCTGCCATGCGCTAAAATATCATATTAATTTGAATATAACCTGGGAAATATTATACCTTTGTAAGGTATATATGAGAGAAAAATAGATAAACATTGTAATTATGCAAACAATTGACACTTACAACTTCAAGGGTAAACGCGCCCTTATCCGTTTCGACTTTAATGTCCCGCTGAACGAAAAATTCGAAGTAACCGATGACTCCCGCATCCGCGCCGCTATCCCGACCATTAAAAAAGTACTTGCCGGCGGCGGTTCGGTAATTGCCATGTCGCACCTTAGACGCCCGAAAGGCCCTACCGATAAGTATTCGCTGCGTCATATTATCCCCATTCTTGAAAAGTTGGTTGGGCAAAAACTACTTTTCACCCCCGATTGTATGGGGCAGGAAACTGCCGAAATGTCGAAAAATTTAAAGCCCGGTGAAATTTTATTGCTAGAAAATCTACGTTTTTATTCCGAAGAAGAAGGTAAACCCATTTTACCCGACGAAGCTACCGAGGATGAAAAAAAGGAGATAAAAGCCGAATTAAAAGAAAAACAAAAAATATTTATTGATAAACTAGCCGGTTACGCCGATTGCTATATCAACGACGCTTTTGGTACGGCACACCGTGCACATGCTTCAACCGCACTGATTGCTGCAAAATTCCCTAACGACAAAATGTTCGGCTATGTTATGGAAGGCGAACTGAAAGCTATCGAAAAGGTGCTGGATAAGCCCGAGCACCCATTTACGGCCATATTGGGAGGGTCGAAAGTATCGTCGAAAATTACTATTATCAAACGCTTGCTCGATAAGGTTGACAATCTGATTATCGGTGGCGGAATGAGCTTTACATTTATCAAAGCCTTGGGCGGCAAAATAGGTTTATCTATTTGTGAAAACGATTACCTTGAACTAGGAAAAGAAATTTTGGACGAAGCTAAAGCCAAAAATGTTAACGTTTATTTACCGTCGGAAGTAATGATTGCTGATATAACTGATTTTGAGGTGGCAAAAACCAGTAATTTCGAAAATGTAACTACCAAATTCAGTAATATTTATGAAATTCCCGATAACTGGGAAGGTGTTGATGCCGGGCCTGCAAGCATCGAAACATGGAAAGAAGTGGTTATGAATTCGAAAACCATACTTTGGAACGGCCCTGTAGGTATTTTCGAAGTAGCAAAATTTGCCAACGGAACTTTCAACATGTCCAAATTACTTGTCGAAGCTACGGAAAAAGGAGCGTATACATTAATCGGTGGCGGTGATTCGGTGGCAGCTGTCAATCAATTCGGTTTGGCCGATAAAGTAAGTTATGTATCAACAGGCGGCGGTGCATTGCTTGAGTTTATAGAAGGTATTGAGCTTCCGGGCATAAAAGCTATCCGCGAATAATTGAAACAAAAACAAATAAAAAACGTATAACCACCCTACTATGTAGTAATGCTATCATAGTTTAACGTTCATCTAAAAAACAGGCCGCCGGATAGTTTTTCTGGTGGTTTTTGCAAAATAATCCTAATACACATGTGTTTATGAAAAATTTCTTTCAAATGTTACTGGCTTCTGTTTTGGGAGGTATTATTATTGTGATTGTGTGCTTTTTTCTGTTCGTGGGATTTATAAATGCACTCGTTTCATTTCAACCCAATCCCGTAGAAGTTAAACCGAATTCGATTCTTAAAATAAGCCTCAACAAAAATATTGTTGACAAATCCAGTAACGACCCGTTTGAAGGGTTCGACCTATTCTCGCTTTCAATCCAAACATCCATCGGGCTAAACGATATTTTAAAAAGTATCGACCGGGCCAAACACGACTCCTATATTAAAGGTATTTACTTGGATTTGAACGATGTTATGGCGCAACCTGCAACAGCCGAAGAAATTCGCCGAGCTATTGCCAGCTTCCGCGAGTCGGGCAAGTTTGTGATAAGTTACGCCGATTATTACTCGCAATTAGGTTACTATCTGGCAACCGCTGCCGATAAAATATATCTTAACCCGTTCGGCGACTTCGGATTGTATGGTATGCGTTCCGAAATAATGTTTTATAAAAACTTGCTGGAAAAGTTAGGGATAGATATGCAAATTCTCCGTCACGGCAAATTTAAATCGGCTGTCGAGCCTTTTATGCTTGATAAAATGAGCCCCGAAAATCGTGAGCAAATTATGGCATTCATGGGTTCTATATGGGATCACATTTTACAAACTATCAGTTTGGCAAGGGGAATCAGCATTGATGAGTTAAACCGGATAGCCGACAAATTGGAACTTAGCACAGCTGACAATGCCAAAGCCAAAGGTTTTGTTGACGACCTGATGTACAAAGACGAAATTATTGCCGAATTATGTAAGTATACCGAGAAGAAATCAGAGAAAGACTTAAATATCATTGGGATAAGCGAATATAAACGTGCCCCGGACAAAATGGCTAAATACTCGAAAAATAAAATTGCCGTTATTTATGCCGAAGGTGAGATTACGCAAGGCGAGGGAAGTAGCGGTATAAAATCCGATGAAACATCACGTGCTATTCGTACCGCCCGTAACGATTCGAGTGTAAAAGCCATTGTTTTCCGTGTAAATTCCCCGGGCGGCGATGCGTTGGCGTCCGAAGTAATTGCCCGCGAGTTAGAACTGGCCAAACAATCGAAGCCTGTAGTAGTATCCATGGGTAATTTGGCAGCTTCAGGCGGGTACTGGATTTCGACACCCGGAGATATTATTTTTGCCAACCATACTACAATTACAGGGTCGATAGGTGTTTTCGGGCAAGTTCCCAACATACAAAAGGGGTTGAAAGAAATTGTTGGAATTACCATTGATGTGGCCAAAACCAACGCACATGCGGATATGATGACTATTTACCGCCCATTAGAACCGGTTGAAAAAGAACATATTTTAAGAACAATTGAAAATATTTACGATAAATTCATTAGCAAAGTATCGGGTTTCCGTGGCATACCTAAAGATTCCGTTGATAACATAGGCCAAGGACGGGTATGGAGCGGCGACAATGCATCAGCCCTAGGATTGGTTGACCGTTTCGGAGGATTGAATGATGCGATAAGTCATGCGGTAATGTTGTCGGGAGTATCGGAATACAAGATAATGGAACTCCCACAAACAAAAAGTACTTTCGACCAATTGATGGATATCATGTCGACGAAAATAAAAGGGCAGTTTAATAAGGGTGAAATCGAGCGTACTTTCGAACGGTACAATTATATACTGAAAGTCCTTGAACGTCCCTGTATACAAGCCCGCTTGCCATATGATGTAATTTTGTACTAAGTACTAAACCGCCACCAAATTGTCATGTTGAGTGTAGCAAAGCATTTCATAAATAGATTCTTCACTTTGTTCAGGATCAGGGCAAAAACATAAAAAGATAATCAAACATTAAATTATTGACATATATCAATATGGGTCAAATTATTGATGTGAAAAATGAAAAATACTGGATTATTTGCGATGAGCTCGCAAAGTCCGAAACAACCAAGCTTTGCGAGCTAGTCACAGGTAATTCAGTGTAAAATATAATTTCATGCGTTTGCTTTTCGTTCAGGATGACACATGGTAACAGTTGACTAATTAGTGATATTCAGTAAATTTGCATACAACTGTCTAAGGATTAAAATCTTGGGCAGTTTTTCTGTTTTAATGGGCTACTATTCCCTTTCAAGTACAATTTTTGCAGATTATTTTTGTCGATTATTCTTTTTTTACGTTTTTAAAATACAAGACCCCAAGCCAATTGCCCGATTGGCCAGTTTATTTATATTTTTAGAACTAAACCGCCTGTTTCTGATCGGCTCTTTGGCTAAGCCCTATCTTCGATTCGACTTTCGGTATCGTCCTGACAACATTGGCCGTATGTATGCCGAAAAATATCCGGAGAATTTCAGCCTGTTTTGTTCGTGCTTTGACTCTATCGAGCGGGTAATGTTCTTTCTCAGTACCGAAACTGCCTTCCTGCAGGGTAGAACACTCCTTCTTGTGCAGATTCCTCATTTACTGCACCTCTCCTTCATTGGCGTAGGGTATTCCCTTATGAATAAAAGAAACGGTGATCTTTCTTTCGGAACCTGAGTTCGACGTAAGAAAAATATGAAAAAATTGGCAAGTTGGTTAATTTTCATTATATTTATAGCTCAAAATCAATAATATAAGTAAAAATTACGCCATAACTTGCCATCGATAAAATTATTGAAATTTATTGTGTTGCAGGCGATTTTTGCAAGGAGTTTTCAAAAGAAATCGAAAAACACCAAATGCTTCCCGATGATGGTAAACGGCATCGACACCATTCATTTGACATGTCCGATGCTGAAATTATTACCCTTATGATTTCTCTCACTACGGCAGTTTTTGCAATCTGAAACATTTTTAGCTGTTTTATGCCGGTAAGCATTTACAGGGAAAATTTCATAATCTACTTTTTTACAATCGTTTTTTTGAGTTTGAGCGGAAAGTCATGATTCTATTTGCCCTGCTTTTGAAGCTGATTTGTTTTGGCGAATGTACGGGGATCAGCTTTATTGATCCCGCTAAAACGGCTATTTGCAAAACAAAGCCGACCGGACAATTGGAATTTTTTATTAAGCAACTTGGTACTCATTCGATTTACAAATAAAACCCAGCTTGTAAAAAATCCGTGCTAAACTTTTGCTTATCTCTATATGATAAATTTATCATAAAATTATTGAATTGATTATAGCGAACTCAGGTTTACATATCCTGTCGATTTGCTCAGTAGCCATTTCGAAGTAAGCGGCACACTGGGCGGGATGGACATAAGCCAAGCCAATAGCATGGCTACCCCTTTAGCACATGTGAAAATCGCAAGAGGAACCATAAAGCATATCGACTTTAAAATAACCGACAATGAATACAGGTTCAATTTAAACATTATGCTTTTGTACAACAATTTGTCGATAATTTGTATAAAGAACATAATAAGGATCTGCATAAAAAAGTTTTGCTGTCGTTTGTAGTTAACAACGTTGTGCTTAAAAGCGACAATCCGTTGGGGATACAAACCGTCGCTCATTCAGGATGACAAAATATATTAATAAATTCTTTTAAAAGCTTAACAACTGTAAATGTATAAAAATAATTAAGGATCAAATTATTGACATGAAAAATACTAGATTACCTGCAGTTATCCTATATGGAAAGTGAGTGATGTACTGATTGTCAAATTTTCAATATATCTTGAATCGAATTACTTGCCCCTTGATTCTCCAATTATTATTTGTAATTTTACGAAAATTAAATTCAGCGCTTAAATATACTTACTATGAAAAAACTGATTATATGTGGATTAATAATTGCATTTTTTGCGTCATGCGGCACAAAAGAAGCTCATTTTATTAACGATACGGCTTATCGCGACCAGGTAAGCAAACAGTTTAACGAACGCCGGGAGATGGCTAAGAACCGTGCCGAAGCTTTATTCAGCGTTTTTGATCAGGGACTTACAACTGAACAAAGCGAGGCTCTGATGTTTTTATATGCTTATATGCCGCTTAATGATTTGGCCGATTACGACGGCGAATTTTACCTGAAACAAGTGAATACTGCTCTGGCTGCCCGCGAGGCATTTGAATGGGGTAAAACCATCCCCGAAGATATTTTCCGCCATTTTGTACTGCCTTATCGTGTAAATAACGAGAACCTGGATACAGCCCGTATGGTTTTCTTTACCAAACTGAAAGAGCGTTTAAAAGGATTAAGCATGTACGATGCTGCTTTGGAAGTAAACCACTGGTGCCACGAGCAAGTAACGTACCAGCCAACCGATATCCGCACATCGTCGCCATTATCGACAATACGTACGGCATGGGGGCGTTGTGGCGAGGAGTCGACGTTTACGGTTACGGCAATGCGCGCGGCCGGAATTCCGGCACGCCAGTGCTACACCCCCCGTTGGGCGCATACCGACGATAACCATGCTTGGGTCGAAGTTTGGATTGACGGTAAATGGTATTACCTAGGCGCCTGCGAACCCGAACCCGAATTGAATATGGCATGGTTCAGCGCACCGGCTAAACGAGCCATGATGGTACATACCAACGTTTTTGGCGAGTATAACGGAAATGAGGAAACCATGATAAAAACCCACATATACAGCAAAATAAACCTGTTGGCAAACTATGCTCCCACAAAACAGCTTGTGGTAAATGTGGTTGATACCGATAACAAGCCCGTGGCAAATGTGCACGTTGAATATAAACTATATAATTACTCGGAATTTTACAATATGGCTACAAAAACCACCGATAACGAAGGAAAAACAAGTTTACGCACAGGCTTCGGCGATTTGCTGGTTTGGGCTAAAAAGGACGGACATTACGGCTATGTAAAAGTAGACAGGAAAACTACCGGCCCGGTTAGCATTATGCTCAATCGTAAACCCGGCGAATTGTATACTGAAGATTTGGACATCGTCCCGCCTGTTCCGTTAAAAAAGGATGAAGTATCGACCGAAAAGGAACGGATAAATAATCAACGGCTTAAACAGGAAGATAGTATACGTGGCGCTTACGAGGCCTCCTTCCCTAAACGGGAACAAAGCGACGAACTTGCAAAAAAACTGGGGTTAAACAACGACAGGGTATGGAATGCCGTTTCGAAGAGTTATGGTAATTGGCGCGAAATATCGAAATTTATGGAGTCGAATAGGAATAACGAACTTTTATTTGATATACTGGAAGTTGTGCTGGATAAGGATTTGCGTGATACACCCGCCGATATTTTAAATGACCATCTGCTGAACTGCGGTAATAAAAATGCCTATCCTGTTGATATTTTTGTCGAATATGTACTGAATCCGCGTGTGAGAAACGAAATAATTGCGCCCTGGCGGAGCTTTTTACAAAACGAATTACCTACGCATGCTCGTGAAAATGTAAATGTTATTGTTGATTGGGTGCAGAAAAATATTATGATTAATACAAACGACAGTTATTACAACTGTCCTATTACCCCGATCGGTGTGTATAATTTACGAGTTGCCGACCAGGCTTCGCGCGATATATTTTTTGTTGCGCTTTGCCGTGCATCGGGTATTGCAGCGCGTGTTGATGCGGCTACCGCAGCCCCGCAGGTTTATGAAAACGGCGAATGGCGGAATATTGTATTCGAAACAAAAGAAAAAACCGCTGCAAATATAGGCGTTATTGTGTTGAAAAACTTACCTAGCAATACGATAATACCCAAATACTACGTTAATTACACGCTGGCACGCTACATTAACGGCGACTTTGTTACGCTAGATTATGAAGACAGTCCACTGGTGGCAAAATTCCCGGTTACGTTGAAACTCGAAGAAGGCTACTATCGCTTAACAACAGGCAATCGCACCGATGACGGGTCGATTCTGACAAAGATGACTTACTTTGATTTGCCGGCAAACGAAACTGTATTGGTAGATGCTGGCGTACGGCCAATTGTAAAAACCTTCGACAAAAAAGGTACGGTATCGTTACAACAACATAGTTTAAAAACACTGATGGGTGCAGTAATGCCCAATTTGCATGAACTTGCCGACGGCAAAGGCTTGGCGCTGCTATTTATCGACCCTACACGCGAGCCCTCGCGTCATGTAATGAATGATATCCCTTTGCAACGCGAAATGTTCGAAAAATGGGGTGGCAACATGCTGTTTGTTTTACCTAATGATAAATTGAATGATTTTAATGCCCTGAAATACAAAGGGCTGCCTAAACAATCGGTATTTGCAGTTGACGAAAACCGAGCAGTAATGAAAGCCTTGTTTGCCGATATGAAAACCGATTTTATAGGCGATTTTCCGGTGATATGGCTGTTGACTCCGCAAGGTGATGTAGTGCTCCTATGGCAGGGATACCGCATAGGCATCGGTGAAGATATGGTAAAAGCCCTGATGATAAACAAATTGATGTAAATTATATGAATTACTAAGAATTTTCGTAGTTACAAGTATTACAAACTACGAAAATTCTTAATTTATAAAAAGGCTGTCTCAAAATCCTCCGAGTTGTTATTGCCTACAGTGAATTTTATGATTAATCCCAGTATTTTTTGCAAAAAAATATCATTTTTTTCCATTCTCTGGGACGGGTGCACCCACCCCCCTTGCCGAGGGGTACTCTCCCCAAGCGGAGCTATTTTCTATTTCTTTAACCTGTATGTTTTAAGGAATACTGTAAACTAAACAAGCACACGCCTAAAGAGGCGGCGGCTTATGTAAGGGACTAAAAGTCCTGTTAAGACTAAAGCGGTCTTAAGCTGTCATCTTAAGAGCCAATGCGAAAGTCGTCATCCGGAAAATACTAGCCTTGATTATTAGGTGACTTCATCAGTATGTTTGCCATTATAAAATAGGATATGTGAACAGATTTTACTTATTTGCTTACCTGTACTTGCATAAGAAATAAAGTTCTGCGCCTAAAGGCGAGGATTTCACCCATCCCAGAATTGTAAATTAAGTCAAAATCCTTAGTACATGACAAAAATTTGATGTACACCTAGAATTATTTGAATATCAATAAAATATAATTGCTTTTTAGTTGGAAACGACCTTGAAAATTCGTATCTTTATAACTTAGATTCAA
>JAISFN010000083.1 GCA_031263585.1 Prevotellaceae bacterium
ACTCGATAAGTGTTCCGGCAACAGCTACAACATTAGTATTTTCCGAAGTAGGTCATACCGAAATTCAGGTAGATATTAATGGACGTACAATTATTAACGTGGCTATGGAACCCGGAGCAGAAGCTTTGGATGAAGTTATTGTTATTGGTTATGGTTCGGCTAAAAAAGTAGGAACGGTGGTAGGTTCGGTAGCCCGAGTTTCGGCTCAGAAAATAGAAAACCGGCCGTCGCCCAACCTAATTGATGCATTGCAGGGACAAGTAGCAGGTCTTCAAACATTTACATCTACGGGTGAACCGGGGCAATTTGCTTCGAGTTTCCGTTTACACGGCGTTGGCTCGTTAGATGGAGATAATACGCCTTTGATGGTATTAGACGGGATTCCCATTGCATCAATGAGCGCTATAAATCCCAATGACATTGCCAACATTAGCATATTAAAAGATGCTTCGGCTACATCTATTTACGGTTCGCGCGCATCTAACGGTGTTGTTTATATTACAACCAAACGCGGAAATACAAACAAGGATGCAACTATTACCGTAGGCGGGATGATGGGGTGGTCGTCACTGGCTTCCAGAACATTCTGGAATGACTTTATGACTGCCGATGAGTATGGCGCATATCTAATTGATACTGATCCTGGTATGGAAGCTTGGGTGAATGCCCAGCGAGAACAATATCCTTATAATACGAATTGGGGTAAATATCTTTTCAAAGATAATGCGCCGACTTATAAGGCAGATATATCAATACAAGGCGGCGGCGGAAAAACAACGTATTATGTATCAGGGTCATATCTTGATCAGGAGGGTATTACATTCCGTTCGGGCTATAAACGTTATACTGTACGCGCTAACATTGATTCAAGAGCAAATGATTGGCTAAAATTCGGAGTTAATCTATCCGGCGGTTATAGCGAAACTCAAACGAGTAGAACAGTAACAGGCGGGGCGTATACCAACGGGGGGCTTATTTTCTTACAACGTCCATGGTATACCCCATGGGATGAAAACGGAAATGAAAAAATATACATTGACGGCCCTGGATTTTACAGCCTCGGATATACGAGCGATGTAATGCCCAGTGTTTCAAATAGAATATTATTCAGCGGATTAGCCTATGTAGAATTGACCCCGTTTAAAGGGTTTACAATTCGTTCGCAAGGAGGTATAGATGGCTACGATTACAGGCAAACAGCTAAAACCTTACCCACTTATCTAGGTTCTTTAGGAAACGGTAGTACCGCCGAAACATTCGACCGTGATGTAACGCGTGTTATTACCAATACAATTGAATATAAATTCAATATTAAAGAAGCTCATAGCGTTACTTTACTTGCCGGACAGGAAGGAATCGACTATTCCGATGCTAATTTTCGCGCCTCTTCTTCCGGCCAATCCGATATCCGTTTGACAGAATTACAACATGGCCCGAACAATAAAAATGCAGGCCAGATGACTGATTACAGGCCTAAGTCAGAATATGCCTATTTATCGTTTTTCGGTAGGGTAGATTACTCATTCAACGAAAAATATTTCGCTGATTTTAGTATCCGTAACGACCAATCTTCACGCTTTGGTAAAAATAACCGCTCAGCTATGTTTTATGCCGGAGGGCTTATGTGGAATGCTAAAAAAGAACAGTTTTTAGAAAACATAAGCTGGTTGAATTCGTTAAAAGTTCATGCAAGCGTAGGAACCTCGGGGAACTCGTCTATAGGCAATTATACGACTTTAGCGTTGATAGGAACCAATACTTACGACGGTAAAGGGGGATGGGGTATATCAAGTCCCGGAAATTCTTCCCTTACTTGGGAAAAACAAACATTGATAAACTTCAGGGCTGATGCCGATTTTTACAATCGTTACCATTTAGCGGTCGAATATTATATACGTAATACATCCAGCATGTTGTTAGATACCCCTTATCCATACACTTCGGGGTTTGGCGAGGTAACAAGTAATGTAGGTTCATTAAAAAATACAGGTATCGACATCACTTTAGGCGTTGATTTTATTAGGACAAAAGATGCTTGGGCCACTTTCACAACTACTTTCAATTATAACAAAACAAAGATAACCGAACTGTTCCTGGGACTCGACAGATGGACTGTTCCGAATACGGGGGTTACTTATGTTATTGGACATCCGGTTGAATCATACTGGCCTTTATATGCGGGCATTGACCCTGCCGACGGAATGCCAATGTGGTATGTTCCTGGTGATGACATTGCCAAAACCACGAAAAATGAAACGACAAAAATCTACGATGAAAATGCGCTTATGCAAAATAGCGGAAAATCGCAATTTGCACCTTTTTCCGGCGGTTTTGGCTTAGGCGGAGGATGGAAAGGTTTCCAAATTCAAGCCGACTTTGCTTATGTAATTGGCAAATACCTGTATAATAACGACCGTTATTTCTCGGAAAATCCATGGAATTTTTATGGTTACAATCAATCGAAAAAGGTAAGGAATTACTGGAAAAAACCGGGAGATATCGCAGATTTTCCAGTGGATACTGAAATTATGCAATTTGATGACCGTTTGCTCGAAAACGCTTCATTTTTACGTTTAAAAACGTTAACCATAGCATACAACTTGCCCGAAATAGTATTGAAGAATGTAAAATTCATCAAAAATTTCAAAGTTTATTTTACAGGGCGCAATTTATTTACCGTTACCAAATACAGCGGATCAGACCCGGAACCGGATATCAATTTAACTTACGGACGCTACCCGAATACCAAACAATACTCTGTTGGCGTTGAAGTTACGTTTTAATAACTTATAAAATAGAAATAATGAAAAAAAAGTATATTTTAATATTGTGGATTACTTTATTATTTGTAATGCCAATATCTTGTGATCTGGATAGATTTCCTTATGATGGTATTGAACAGTCACAAGCATTTAAGACAGTTGAAGACGCCGCAAATTTCAACAACGGAATGTATGCTACTTTAAGAGGACGTATGTATGGCAATTATGCATATTGCACTGATATACAAGCTGACTTGTTTAACGCATCGATGGATTATGGTAATAATGTAGGATCGGTTTACAGATGGGATTTCCTTTCAGGAGATTATGATGTTAGAGATCTTTGGAGATATCGGTACGATGCTATAGCCAATTGTAATAATATACTTGATAATATAGACAATATAAGCGTTGAAAGCGATGAAGATAGAGCGCTCCTTAATCTTTATAAAGGAGAAGCTTATTTTATGCGCGCATATTATAATTTTGAGCTGGTTAAAAGATATGCTAAAGATTATGAACCGTCAACTGCCGCTACAGATTTAGGCCTTCCGTTGACTAAACAATATGATGTTAACGAAAAGCCGTCCCGTTCTACCGTTGAACAAACGTATGCTTTTATATTGGAAAATCTTGCACAGGCAAAAACCTTATTAACCACTCCCGGCAGCGTCGGCTCAAAAAGATTAACAAGAGATTGCGTTACTGCCCTCGAAGCTCGCGTTGCTCTTTGCATGCACAAATACCCGGAAGCGGCTCAATTTGCAAATTCGCTGATAACCAGTAATACTTACCCTTTGGTAAACGATAAAGCCGCATTTAAAAATATGTGGCATGTTGATGATCCGGCTGAATCGATATTCTTGTTACATACGGCCGCTCCCAACGAATTAGGAAATACATTCAGCATTTATTTAATGTACAATGTTAATGCAGCTGCCTATACGCCGTATTATATACCCCAACAATGGGTTATCGACCTGTTCAGTGATGACGATTACCGTAAAAATGTATATGTTGAAGAACTGCCTGTTCTGATGAGTGGAGCGCCCTATGACGGCATATGGTTATTGAATAAGTTCCCCGGAAACCCGGCTTATTTTACTTCGAACACAACCAACTATCAACATAGGGCAAAGGTATTCCGCATTGCGGAAATGTATTTAATCAGAGCCGAAGCTTTAGCTAAAGCGGGTACTGATGATGGCGGAGCTTTAGCCGCATTAAATGCTTTAAGAACTCATAGAGGATTATCTGCGCTTGTTGGTTTAACAGGAACAGCTCTTTTTGATGCTATTCAAACAGAAAGAACACGTGAATTATTAGGAGAAGGCAACCGCATGGACGATTTAAAACGCTGGAATATAGGAGTTACTCGTAAAGCTCCGCAAAACGGCGGAATATTGAATCCGGGAGGTATAGATCTTTCAAAACCTACTACCGATGATAAATTCCAAACTTGGGGAATTCCGGCTAATGATATATTGGCAAATCCTAACTTGAATGGACAACAAAACCAAGGATGGTAAAAAAACTATAGCCCTCCTAGATCGTTTCATAAAAAGCATTTATCAACTTTTAGATATAGGAAGGGTTTAGCGGAAGCCGCCTACCAATAGGCGGCTTCTTTTTTGTACAAATGCATTATCCCTGCACATCGTTACACCTTAAAATTTCACAAGGTATTCATACTATTTTCAACAATGCAACTCAATGATACACAGTAGTATAAAATATTGATATGTTTTTTTATTAAAAAAACGCTTGCTATTTTAAAAAAACTTTGTAACATTGCATATGGTAAATCGTAAAAACACCTTTTTAAAACTATATGTATTATAGCGTTTCCATACTTTCTCCGTTAAGTCTGTTATTGCCAATCAATGACTTTGGCATAGGGTTTGCAGAGAGAGAGAGAGAGAGAGAGAGAGAGAGAGAGAGAGAGACGCACCGCCAATTCTAAATTCCCGCGCGGATAATATAAAATTTCTTTTATTCCGCAAAGGAAATCCTTGTTTTAAGATTAATTTTATCGACAGCACGTCCGAAGCCGTTCATTCGGATGCGGCGTTGCTTTATCCTGTCTTCACAAAAGCTGTTTCCTCAGCTTTTCAAAATATAATCCATTATTGTGTACGAAACAAGCCAATGACTTATTCTCATAAGTTGTTGGTTTTTTTATTAACTAATAAATTTTTAAATGTATGCTTATGAAACGATCCTTTCTATGGGCGCTGCTTATAGCGCTTGCAAGTATTGGTTATGCTCAGGCTCAAACATCCATTACCGGTAAGGTAAGCGATGCAAAGAGCGGTGAAGCTATACCATTCGCATCTGTAGTTGTTAAGGGAACCACCATTGGGGTAAATACCGATATCGACGG
>JAISFN010000124.1 GCA_031263585.1 Prevotellaceae bacterium
GAATTATTATGAAAAAGTATTTAAAAAGTTTCAAACAGAGCGCCGCTTACTGTGAGGGCGCAATGGAGTCCGGAGACCATTTCAAAAACGGGGCGAATCCGAAAAGCCTGACGAGTAGGGGAAATTTTTTAGTGTCTGAATAAGGAGCAGACTTTAAACTAAAAGAAAATGAGAAGAAATATTCTCTTAATAATTTATATCCTTGTCAGTTACTCCATATATGCACAAGATAGGGGATTTCAAATATCCGGGGGCTATATACCTTCCCAGGAACTGTCAATCAATAAAATAACAACAATTAATAATAGTAATGCCATTACTTTTGATGCTAGCGGTTGGATATTTTCGGATCTTGAGAATTTTTTTGCACTTGGAGGTGGAGCAGGACTTGGTATTCGCAGTTACAGAAAGATACCAAATGAGATGTTGTTGAATACTAATGATCCTTATAAAGAAAGCGCTACACGTTTTGATATTCATGCAGGACCGGCTATAGGATTTGGCTCTTCCGACTACGCTTTTTTTGTCCTTTCACCACAATTCGGTTTATGGTATGCTGGAATGTCTTCCGATGGACCTAAAGTAAATTTCACTACGGCTTTTACTCTGGATCTGATTATCGCAAAGATTGTATCCTTGGGAATTACTTATAGGATTACATCACCGCGACTGGTCTCTACCGACTGGAATTTCTATAATGTACAAAATTCCTATATGTTAATAAAACCCGCTTTTGAATTTCGGCTAGGATTATTTTTATTATTTAAAGAGTAAATAAATTAATGACTTTTAAACAGTAAGAAATGAGAACATTTAAACAAGTATTGATAAATCTGCTGACAGCAGCATTTTTAGTAACGACGCTTTCATGCGGAAAGGAAAATTCCAAAACAGACCCGGAAAAAACAACGGAAGAAGAACCCATAGGTACCGACGATGTAGGAAAATATGGTTGTGTAATACCGGAAAATGATTCTGATCCAATAATTTTCACATCGGTAGAGGACGATGTTATATTGATAGCATACATTGACACAATAACACAAACACCATCAAAAGTATTGATAAAGAAGGGTGAAAATACATTTGGTATCATATTTAACAATAATGTTCCCATAGTGGCATTTTCAGATGATGCTTATTTTTTGTGGGGCAATTATAAGGATAATTCGGTTTCGATAGTCAAATTTGATAAAAATTCCAATTTTGTAAGTCGAACAGATTATCAAAACGAGATTATAGCCGAATTAACAAGTCTTGGATCCATTACAGCAAAAAGTAAAAGTCTAAATTACGGCAGTACGAATAGTGACTTTTCAAGGTACTTCAATAAGCAAATTATAAAAACAGTATTATTGGCAGCAGAGGCATTTGTATGTGGTGTGTACCCGACTCCTTTAAATTGTATTAATGCGGCTTTAGACACCTTTAAAGCTATAGCTGATGCAATTGGCAACAAGAATGGGTATATGGACGCTGTTTTTTTAATGAAAGATTTTGCCATGTGTATTAACAAGTTTGATTATTTGTGTATAGCCAGTACGGCCAATGACGCATTTTCCATTTATGATGATTATTTTTATGTTGCCGATGATTTATCTGATAATTATTGGTTGGAGCAGTACATTAATGACTATATACAAATGGAAACTCATGTAGAAAATATAACTGAAAATTCTGCGGATATTATTAATAAAATACATTTTACCGAGTGTCCGTATGATTATATTTTAGGGGAGCTTACATTATCTTATAGGGAAAACGGGAACAATCCAGTAACAAGTATTACTGTTCAAACCTCAGAGGACGGGAGTAAGACAAAATTAGATGATTTAAAAGCCAATACTTCTTATGAGGTTTTTTTTTCTATTGCCGTATCAACGAACAGGAGTTCACCTAAAACTATTGATTGGGCAAGAGGAAATGTTGTTAATTTTACTACTCTTGAAAAAACGTACGCTTGGCAGATGGCAATTACATATCTGGGTGAACAATATACTACAGATTTGTATTTAGACGGTTATCCTAATGAAATGGGAGGTACGGCTCATCTTCCGGGTTTTAAGCATCAAACAATGGCTTGGAGTAATAGCTGGTATAATGGACTTGTATTATCAACTGGATATTTGGATCCCTCTGCCGATAATTGGAACAATAATGAAACCAACAGATGTGTAACATTTTATGGACGTTTGCCGGAAGATTTTAAACTGCAAACATTTGGTCGAGTAGAATTAAATGGAGATTGTTTTTATGGCGACTGTTATTGTGGAATTGATTGGAACGGTACATTTGCCATTGTTAGAGTAAAATAAAAATAGATAAAGAGAATTATCATGGAAAAGTACTGCCAGCAAGGACGAAGGTAGCGAACTGAACGGCACATGGATGTTTTCTTTCTATTTTTGCAATAGGGGTCATGACTTGAAAAGTCAGATTTTCATAACCGCAGGTCATCGACCTGCGGAAACCCCACAGTCCTATCTTTCAAGCAGTGAGTAGGGGGATGACTTCCGCAACCGCAGGTCGCAGACCTGCGGTTATGAAAATGGAATCCTTTCAGGATTTTGAGTTATTTTTGTTTTCTATCCGGTTACGGTATTCACTGAGAATAAGTGTCAATGCTCCGTCGCTTGTTACGTTGCAAGCCGTACCGAAACTGTCTTGCAGGGCGAAGATCGTCAGCATCAGCGCTGTGCCTGCGGCGTCGAACCCAAGTACGCTTACAATCAGTCCCAGCGACGCCATCACCGTCCCGCCCGGAACGCCCGGCGCTCCAATAGCAAAGATACCCAGCAATATGCTGAACAAAACGAGCGACGACAACGCCGGCAGGCTTCCGTA
>JAISFN010000004.1 GCA_031263585.1 Prevotellaceae bacterium
TCAAGCTGTACAAAAAACAGCGTGGAATCACCTCTGGGCGTGTGCAGCCTGCAACATAAGAACCGGCCTGTAATCATTTGCCCCGTCCGGTTTCGCGAAGACTGGAGAATTATGAGCGATGCGGCAAGTTTTATTTTTAACGGGAAAGCGGCTTGGACGCATGTCGGAGAAGTAGCGCTGAAGGATAAGTCGGGGAAAACATCCGGAAATATTGATTACGTTTTAGTTTCTTACGACAGCAAGCGAAGGGTACTCGACTTTGGGTCGCTGGAGGTTCAGGCGGTGTACATATCGGGAAACCTGACTGGGCCATTCGGCGCATACATGGAGCATCCAACTCCCGATTTCAGCTGGACGCAAGCCCTCAAATACCCCAAACCCGACTACCTGTCCTCATCAAGGAAAAGGTTGATTCCCCAAATTATAGCCAAAGGCTCCATCCTGAAGCAGTGGAATAAAAAACAGGCCGTTGCACTGCAAACTTCATTCTACGAAACCTTGCCGCCATTGCCGGAGATAAGCAAGTCCGATGCGGATTTTGCATTTTTTCTTTATGATTTGTATCCCTGCCAAAATGAGAAGCGCATGGAACTGGCTTTGCAGCGTGTTGTTTATACCGAATTTGCCGCGGTACTGGAGCAGATTGCCCGGTTTGAGGCCGGTTCACTCGACGATTTTATGCTGTTGCTGCAAAAAAAGCTGGATGCAAAACGCTTAAACGGGCACAGTACCGGTGATTTGGAAAATATAATTGTAAAATGAACAGTCAGCTAAACATATTCGACGAGGAATACGCAACGGCTACCGTTACCAACGTTGCATCCGTTCCGCAGCGAAGCCCGTTCCGCTATCCCGGCGGGAAAACATGGCTTATTCCCGTTGTCCGCCAATGGCTCAGGCAGGAAAACAAACCCGTTGCCGAGTTGATAGAACCTTTTGCGGGCGGAGGCATCGTAAGCCTTACTGCTGCGTTTGAGAATCTGGCCGGACATATTACAATGGTTGAAAAAGATGAAGAAATAGCGGCCGTCTGGGAAGTTCTGTTAAACGATAAAAACAGATGGCTTGCCGACAAGATAGTTTCGTATAACCTGACCATCGAAAATGTCAGGGCGGAGTTGGAAAAGACCGGCAAGCAAACGCATGAC
The DNA here is from genome assembly GCA_031263585.1 of Prevotellaceae bacterium. GTDB lineage: Bacteria > Bacteroidota > Bacteroidia > Bacteroidales > UBA932 > JAISFN01. Next base: position 1,149 of record JAISFN010000004.1, read on the forward strand.
GTCGCGTTTTGTACTATTCTTAAAAACAGGATTTTTCATGGCGGAATCCTTGCAAAAGGCTCCGGCATGATTAAAACCGGCGAAAACGGGAAAGGAATAGCTTCCCGCTGGTATCCCAAAACATTGTACGACCGGATTATCGCGATAAATTACGTAAAAGAAAAAATGCAGTTTATCGCGGGAGATGCCTTCAATACACTGGAAGAACGGCAAGGCGATGAAAGCGCGTATTTTTTTATAGACCCACCATACACTGTTGCAGGTAAAAGACTGTACAACTATTTCGATGTAGACCACGAACGGCTTTTCGTATTAACGTCCGGACTGAAAGGTAAATTTATGCTGACGTATGACGATACGGCAGAAATCCGACAACTTGCCGATAAATACCATCTTGCATACAAAACCATTCCAATGAAGACAACTCACCATCTGAAAAAGACGGAAATTGTCATATCGGATAATTTCGAATGGTGGAGACAAATCCGCTAATATTTTGCCAACAATTGAACAATAAGCGTACTTTTGTAAAAAATAAATATGATGAACGGAATAAGTATTATCAATTATTCGGACATTTTCATGGCATGCTTTTCCGACAACGCCATCAAAAAAGTCGAAATGGCAAAAGACCATTCACTTCTGTATGTATATTCGGGCGAGATGAAGGTTACCGAACAGGGTAAAACCGCGTTTATCAACAAAGGCGAATGTGCGTTTATCTGCAAGGACAACCGAGTAAATATCGTAAAACGTCCCAAAGGAGACGAACAGTATAAATGTATTGCCTTGAGTTTCACTCGTCAATTCTTGCGTGAATTTTACCACAGGACATTAGACAAAAGCAAGTTGCCGCCCGCCGCCCGGCGTCATAAGTTCAGCCTGTACAAATTGCCCGCCGATCGTCCTGACATCATCAGCCTTTTTGGATCAATGACGCCCTACTTCGATTCGCCGGTAAAGCCTTCCGAAGAACTGATAAAGCTCAAAATGACCGAAGGCGTCTATTGTCTGCTTAACACGGACAAGAATTTCTATTCCGTCCTATTCGATTTTTCCGAGCCGTGGAAAATAGACATCCTCGACTATCTCAACGAAAATTACATGTACGACCTTTCACTGGAAGACATGGCAAACTTTACCGGCAGAAGCCTTACTACATTCAAGCGCGATTTCAAAAAGCTAAGCCCCCTGTCGCCGCAAAAATGGATTATACAAAAACGTCTTGAAGTGGCACAACAAAAACTCCGCAATGGCGACAAAAAAGTATCGGACGTCTGTTTTGAAGTTGGGTTTAAAAACCTATCGCATTTTTCCAGAGTTTACAGGACAACCTTCGGCACAGCGCCGTCGAAGTAAAGGGAATAGTTCACTTCATTGAGGCAATTTTTCGCTCTCGCGAGGCAGATTTTTATTCTTCGTACCCCAAATTTCAGGATACGAAGGATATTTTTTAGAGTAATTATAATGGATTTCAGGGTCGAGATCCCAAAATTCAGGGTAATCATGGTAAAAATCGTGGTAGCAATCCTAAAATTCAGGATCGTTAGCCTGAAAAACAGAGTCGCGAGGATTGACTTTAGGGCAATTTTGAAGGGGTGGATGCGGAAACTTGTAGCAGGCTGCGGTTTTGGGGCGGCTGCGCTCATTGTGTTATAAAAAATAGCAAGTTTCGGGTTGCTCCGACTGGCTGGCTTTGCTACCTTTGCATTTTTAATTTAAATTTTAAGGGATGAGAGTTAAAGCATTTTTATTAATTTTAGTATGTATATTTTACATGTCAAAAACATTTTCGCAAAACATTAGTAATAATGAAATCGCATCTCTCGAGAAGATCATCGAAAAACCGCATAAGGCAGCCGAGTTGCTAAAGAGTATGAGTAAAGAAGGTCTTGAAATTCTTCGTGACCGGAAGTTTGAATTTATGTGGAAAGATATGTATATTTTCGTTATCGATGTGGAAAAAAGGATATTATCTAATCCGGCTTTCTCTGAACGTCAAGGCGGGAATATTCGTGAACACATGGATTAGAATAACAAGCATTACGGAATCAAATTGTGCGAGATAGCACAACAAGGCGACAGTTGGATCGAATTTATCTGGCCTAAACAGGGTACGAATACTGGCATTCGCAAGGTATCGTATATTTATCCGGTTCCCTGCTATTGGTATACACCGTGTGCGCAGGTATCTATAACGAAACTATGACTATCGAAAAATTAAACAAATTATCCGGTAGCTATGGTAAATCATCGGGTAAGGTAGCTGTTATCTTTGAAGTGAAGCCGAAGAAAGAGGGCATGGACGAATTATTTATCGCTTGCGACAAACCTGAAATCCATGTTGTCGCAAATAGACGAATTTGTAAGCATTAAACGTTTTTCAAGCCTGAATGAAGAAGGCAAACAGCTTAGTTTATCGGTATGGGAAAGTAAAGAAGCGGCAGCCCAGTGGCGCAATCAAATCGGCCATCGCGAAAGCCAAAAAAGCAGGCCACGATTCCTTATTTGAAAAATACCATATTAGTGTGGTTTCGGTTATCCGGAAATATACCGACAAGGATAGAACATAAATTCCGCATGATTCAAACAATTATCTGAACGTGAAATAAGACAATGAAAACCAAAAGGGAAATATTCTACAAAGCGCTTGTTCAAAAAAACAGTGCTTTTGAGGGTATATTTATCGTTGCCGTAAAGACGACGGGTATATTTTGCCTCTCAACGTGTCTGACCAAACCCAAAATGGAGAACGTCGAATTTTACCCTACAACAAAGGACGCGCTTGCCAGCGGGTACAGAGCATGTAAAGTCTGTAAACCAATGGAACAAACCGGAAAATTATTGTCGGATATCAATCTGTTATTGAGGCATATAGATAGTAATCCCTCTGTTGAAGTAAAAGACGCGGACATTAAGAAAATGGGATTGGAACCGGGACAAGTCAATAAATGGGCGTTGGAAAGCTATAACTTAACGTTCAGTGATTTTCAGCATATATGCCAAACTGACAATGCGTTTCAGCAACCACAATCTGAAAAAGGAAAAAATAAAAAGTTTGATTGTGGTTCCTTAAATGAGCTCAATCGCAGATTTGAAAAGATAATTGGCAAAAATAAGAAGATGATCAGTATAACCCTTGTCGAAACGGGAGTAGGAACAATGATAGCAGGCGCAACCGACAAAGGAATTTGTTTACTGGAGTTTTCTGATAGCAAAAAACTTGAACCGGAACTTAAACAGTTAATTACTTTGTTCAAAGCCCCACTTATCGAAGGTGATAATATTTATTTTAATGCGCTTCGGGAACAACTCGGAAAGTACTTCAAAGGAGAACTTCGGAAGTTTAGCGTACCGTTGGATTTAAAAGGAACGGATTTTCAGGTACACGCATGGCTTGGATTATTAAATATACCATACGGCTCTACAACGACCTATGCCAAACAAGCCGAAGCGCTCGGCAGGCCGTCTGCTGTTAGAGCCGTTGCCAATGCGAACGGAAAAAACAGGATTTCTATTATTTTGCCTTGTCATAGGGTTATTGGAACAGATGGGAACCTAACAGGTTACGGTGGTGAAATATGGCGAAAGAAAAAACTGCTCGAATTGGAACGGAACGCCTGAATAAAGGCAAAAAATAAATCATAAAAAACTCATAATTAGCTGATTGTTTGTTACAAGTTTTTTATTTATGACTTCTTTCTGTATTCCGTTTTCAAAACGCCAATAGGGCTGGCATCTTTTAGAGACTGCTACTTTATACCACTGTACTTTCACGATAGATGGTTATTGCAACATATCAAGACCAAGACTATACTTATCTGAACCTTTGTGTTTACCACATGCTAAACAATAAGTACCATAGGTATATGTGTCCCATTTTTCATGTTTACATTCTTTTCCACATGTATTACAAATCCCTTTTACAAATTTGTGCCTCCCCTCTGTTTCTTCACCACAACGGTTACATTTTAAGGTACACGTACCCTTTATGTATGAAAAATCATGTTTTATAGTTCTATTTGCCCATGTTGATTGTTTAACATATTTAGTTCCGCAAAACTTACAGGTACATAAAGTAGTATATAATTCCATGCCGAAATCATGTCGGGGCTCCGTTTCACCGCATAAAGAACACTTAAACACGCATCGTTCTGGAATTAACTTCCAGTCATGGTTTTGCTCCTCTCGCCCGCATTCAGTACATTTCTTTATACAACTATTAATTGGCTTTATTAAATTACAACGATTTGGAAAATGGCGAATATCGGATCAAATTAACAGATAATGCAAATGAATATCCCGAGAGTGATGATTGGTTGATACGCATTGTGACTGATACTTACGGCGGAGTACATAGAGGACGATGGATACATGTGGATAAGCAGGGAAATCGTGTGGGAAATTGGTCGGAAGACGTCTTCAAAACTTATAGCAATATATTTGTTTTAAATGTCAAGGACGGTACTATCGTAGAACAGTATACCCATATCATGAAGTATTCATCGGAAACGAAATATTTAAAATAATACAGGACATTAAAGCCGACATGGATATGAGCAGGGATAAAGATTAACTATGTTCAAAAGAGAGCATAAAAAATAGACATATGAGTTGGAAAATGTTTAGTAATTTAAAAAAACAAGGAAGTTCCGGATTTGAAATGCTTATTCGGATATAATTGATATATTTCATACTTTTATAGTCAAAATAAAACTAAATAAATTTGATTGGAATACAGAAATCAACATCTAACAAAGCCTTGAAAATTTGATAAGTACAATATATTTTGTTACTTCTAGGCAAGGGATTTCTCTGCCAGTTATTTCTGAAAATATAGCTAGGATATGCCACGCTCATATACGCAAAGGTAATATATCAAAAATTGATGAATTGGAGTTCCTTTTATGGAATTATGGGTATAAGGAGTTAGCCGAAGATTTTATGAATTGTGGAAATCAACAACTGTACATTATCGCCGCTAATTGATCAAGAACAAAAGGTTTTAACGTTAATCAGGAAAACGGATCTCACAAAGTAATTTGGGGAAGTAGAAGGTGAACAAATCTGCGTAAATATCCGTTGCAATGGATTTGTAATCAATTGTTACAAAGGCTGAAAAAATGCCGCCATTGAATTGTAAATCCAACGGAACGGCAAAAAAATAATTGTAAGTTCAACCACCCCGCAAGGGGCATAAAAAGAAAGAAAATATGAAATATTCTGATTTTAAAAAGGTTTTTGTCGGATTGGCAGTTTTGTCAATCATGAGTGCGACACCGACACAGCAAGCATATGGGCAGGCTGCAAAGGCAAATTCCACTCAGGAATTGACTCCCAAAAGAAACGAGAACAGTGGGAAGGAGGGCTATGTTAATAAAGCAGGGAAACTTGTTATTCCGTACAAGTTTGACAAAGTTGAACCCTTTTCCGATGGATTCGCCACGGTTTGCATTGGTTCTAAATGGGGAGTGATTGATAAAAAAGGCACGGAAATTATTTCCTGTCTGTATCAAAAGATTAAGCATATGAAAGCGCCTTCGGGTTTGGCAGGTTTCTCGGTCACGCTTGATGGCAAAATGAGCTTTTTCGATATCACCGGCAGACAAACCGTCCCATTTGAGTATAGTGGATTTGCCATTCTGGAAGAAGATGGCGGCCTTGTGGGTATGTATCAAGGGAAATGGGTGAGAATCAATAAAGATGGACAAAGGGAGGATAATAATTAGTAATTAACCGCCCCGCAAGGGGTATAAAAAGAAAAAATATGGGATTATTTGATTTATTCAAGTTTGTACGGAATAATAAACATGCAGAAAAAAGACCTTTGGCAGTAGAAAAGGAAAATAATATGGATAAACTGTTCAGATTTGAAAAAGAGGAAAAATATGAGGAATATATCAATACGCTGAAAGAATTTGGCCTAATGATTCAAATAGAGATTGTCTGCCATTTAGAGAATGCAACATGCCTCCAAAAAATTGCGATGGGTAAAGTTGATTCTTATGTTGCACATGTTGCGATTATGCGGATTCAAGACGTTAATGTTCTGATGGAAATTATTGCATTGCACAAATGGGATAGTTCAAGCATTGGACAGGTAGGTATTCTTCGCCTGATTGATTTTGATATTACTGAAAAAATTCGGATTTTTCTCGATAGTATTAAAGACAATGGGGCATACGAGCGTGGAATCAAGCTAATTGCAAAGGTTCTGCTGGAAAATCAGCAATTTGTTCGTGAAATGAAGTCAGAAGCATATTCCCCTCGATGTGCAACAGAACCAATAAAATGGTTTGTAAATCTGGAGCAATTCATCACATTAAAGGCTCCTCGAGGAGCATAAAAAGAGACTAAGATGAGTAAAAAAATTTTTATCGTAATTGTAATATGTATCGGTTCGACCCTGTTTTTCTCGTGTTCATATTCGCCTGAAACTTACACTTACGATGAAGCGGAATACTTCGCCGGGCATAATAGCGCTGAAAGCTGGTTTGAATATTTTATAAGAAAAGAAAGCCCACAAGATTATCAAGATTTTCCATCGAGAAAAGACATGTCCTATCCTCCAACTAATTTTTCGTTTAAAGAACCTGTCGCTATTCTTTTGCTTGAAAACAGGATAAAGGAATTTAACGAAAAAGATTCCAAAGACGTTTACCGATTCATAAAATTACCAAGCGTCAAAATGACAGATAGGTTGTTTAACGCAAAAACACTCGTTCTGATAAAATATCGTCGTGGTGAAAACATATGGGCTCGCGAAATTGACGTTTTTGATATAATCGGAGGATGTAGGATTGCAAGTTATGGAGGAAGCGCTGATTACATCAGATCAAGACCGCCCGGACTCAAAAAAATAATCGAAGAGGCGAACAGACTGCTTTCTTATCCGAAGTTCGTAAATGACGGTACCGATCGTCTATCTACGTGGAGATATTATCTCGATACAATTAAAAAACTTGATTGGAATAAGCCTAATACCCTTGTTTATAAAAAAATCCATATAGAAAAGAAAGTAAAGTCATTAAAATTAATGAACTATGAGGAAAAGAATATTAAGGGGAATGTATTTATCAATTTGGAAAATGGCGAATATCGGATCAAATTAACAGATAATGCAAATGAATATCCCGATAATGATGATTGGTTGATACTCATTAAGACTAGCTACGGTAAAGAATATGCAGGACAATGGATACATGTGGATAAGCAGGGAAATCGTGTGGGAGATTGGTCGAAAGACGCTTTCAAAAATTATCACAATGCATTTGTTTTAAATGTCAAGGACGGTACTATCGTAGAACAGTATTCATCGGAAACGAACGAATAAAATAATACTATCCATTCAAGTCGGCATGGATGAGCAGGGATAAAGTATTAACTATTCAAAAAAGGGCATAAAAAAGAGACATATGAGTTGGAAAATGTTAAGAAACTGTTTAAAATTAGAATAAAATATTGATTATCATCTGCTTGTTTAGACAATATTTCTTATATTTTGATTATCAATTCATAAAGAATGATAACAAATTATTTAACCAAGTTAAGCGGCAGCCAATACGATGCAAGTATACAAATAATTGGCGGCGCCCGCAAGCGTAAATATCCATTGCGAGAAATATTGAACGCTGTTTTTTAGCTTTAAATACTGATTGTCAGCGGAGCATGCTGCCATGCGGTTTCCCGGAACGGCAGCCGGTCTATTATTTTTTTCACGATGGAAAGAAGAAGGCACATTCGAGAACATACATGAAAATTTGCGTGATAAATTCTGGGAACGGCAAAAAAAGCGCCGGTCGCCTGGTGTTGGACTGATAGCTAGTCAAAAGGGTGAAGACCAGCCGTGTTGGGGGTGAAATTCGTGACGTGTGGCAAACGGGAATGAAAACAGCCGAAGACTTGAAGAAAAGACTTGTCTGATTCAGGGGTAAGCTGCGGAAGTATTGCCTCCGATGATTAGGATAGCTTTGCTGCCCCGCATTTAAGGGCGGAAACCATCGCACAGGAAAGAAATATGCCGTAGGCGCTGGGGGGAATAATTGTCGGCTGAGGCATCGTATCAGGCGGGTCTTCCCTAAAACTTGCTGTTTGTCCAAAATAATATCGCGCGTTTAAAAAGTATTTAAACGTATTTTAAAAGCATTTAATCCCGCTTTCTTTTTACAGCAATTTCGGCTTTGTCTATTTAGCATACTTTGGAGAGCGCTACCAAATATTTAATTAAAGGCCAACAAAAACGATCATAGTAATAGCACGCCGTTTAAGTACAATAAAGCATAAATAACGACGTATTATAAATTTTAATTATACAATTTGAAGATATAGAAAACTCTCCGACCGGTTTCAATAAAAACCGGAGAGTTATATTATTTAATGGTTTATGTTATCAGCTTCCCATCAGGTAATTATATTGCGTCCAAACTTTCTCAACGATCTGTATAAGGTCCTTATCCTGCAATTGCCTTACGGTGATGTATAAATTATTCAGCGTTATAAGGGGTACCGATATTTCGGACGACATGTTGTACCGTTTATTCATTAAGTTCAAGTAATGGTCGATGGTAAGGGTAATTTCTTTACACAGATACTCGGTCAAATTCGTGGCTTTTTCTTTTTCCCCGGCAAGCATATATAGTTTAACTAACTGTGTAGTACCGTATAATGATAATGGATCGTTAAGTGTGGGCATTACCTCCTCATATTTGTCTAATAAAAGCCGCAGCGAGTCGGTTTTGCCTGTAGCAACCATTGCATCGCCCAAGTCGAAAAATACCCTGCGGTAAAAGGTAATATGCCGACGGGCAGTTTCATCCATATACACATGCGGATTGTTTATTCCCCGATAGCGGAATACGTTCATCAGTAAGTCGTATGTTTTATCAATGTTAACCTTTTTGCCGGGTTGCTGTGCATCGAATGGAACCAGCTGGTAAGCAAGTCCTTCTAGTTGTAAATTAGTTCCTAATCCCATTTGATATTCAGCCGGTAAAGTTATCCCGAAATATATAGGGCGCAGCATAAAATTATTAGCAACAATATCAATTATCGCCAAATGAGGCTTGATAAGCGTGTTCGGCAATGTGATCAAAAGCGATTGCGACGTACGGCTTGTGTTCGATAAGTTTAGCGAATCATCGAGAGTTACCTGTGTTTTGCTGATGGGTACGGTTAAATACTTTGAAGGGAAGAAATTAAGCTTTGTAGCTCCGGCCAGAGTACTGACGCCGACCTTTCGCGAATCGTCATCGCTCATTACGAAATTCAGCGCCGAAGCTGCGTTAATAGGCTCTTTAATTTGTTCGGATACAGGGATCTGATCCCGGCGGTTACCGGCAATTTTATCGGGAGTGGCTGTAGTAATAAACCGTTCCGATGTATATACTTTGCGCATCATTTGTCCGTAATACCAGTCGGCGCTTAAATACATGCCGTTGGCAACGCGCATATCGGTGCGTACTTCTTCCACTTCCTGGTTATACCACAAGGGGAAAGTATCGTTATCGCCATATACAAAAACAATTCCGTTTTCATTACACGAATTCAGGTAGTTGTATCCAAAATCGGCGGATACGTAACGCCCTTTCCTGTTATGGTCGTCCCAGTTTTGTTGGCACATAATTACGGGTACGGCAAATGATGCCACAGTAGCAACACCCGACGCAATAACCGACGGACTGAAACGTTTCAGCAACTTGTATATCGCTATAACTCCCAAGCCTATCCAAATGGAGAAAGCATAAAACGACCCGGCATAGGCATAATCGCGTTCACGCGGCTCATTGGGCGATTGGTTCAGGTAAAGCACAATAGCAATTCCTGTAAAAAAGAAGAGCAACATTACTACGGTAAAGTTACGTTTATCGCGTAACAGCTGATAGCCCAATCCCAGCAATCCGAGCAACAAAGGCAACATGTAATAAACATTGCGCCCTTTGTTATTGGCAAGGAATGACGGCTGATTTTCCTGAGGGCCGATCCGTCCCTCGTCGATAAAATTAAAACCTGAAATCCAGTTACCCCGTGTAGGGTCGCCTTTGGTTGCCTGCAAATCGTTCTGGCGTCCAGCAAAATTCCACAGAAAATAGCGCCAGTACATATAATTTAGCTGATAATCGAATAAAAAGCGGAGATTGTCCCTGAAAGTCGGTACAATTGCTTGTTCTCCGGTAGCTCCCGGTACGCTTCGCCCGGTTGTGTACGATTTATAAACGGCCAGTTTATCATCCGAGAGGCCGGCAACACGCGGCATGCGTGGGAAAATTGTTGTATAGCGGGGATCGAATTCGACATCGGTTTTTGTTCCGGCCAGCTCGTAACGGTTACTTACCCGAACATAGGTCGGTTTATCGGTAGCGCCAATTGCAGGGGCGTTATAATACGGCCCCGAAACCAACGGGCGATCGCCGTACTGGTCGCGGTTCAGGTAACCGATAAGAGCGAAAATATTATCGGGGTTATTCTGATCCATGGGAGGGTTTGCCGATGAACGTATCACAATCATGGCATAACTACCATAGCCCAGAATAACCATCGAAAAGCATAGTAAAATGGTGTTAGCAAAGGCAAAACTTTTTTGGTTGAAGTAATATGTAATAACCCACCACCCGACAGCTAAAAATAAGGCAAGGAGTAGTATTGAATACCAGGGCAGGAATGATGAAACAACGCACCATACAATCATAAACGACAGTACGCCGATACATATCATCGCTGTTTTGTAATAGGTTTTGTTTTGCGAAAGTGTATAGTAAATGGATGAACCTAAAAGAACTACCAGCAAAAGGACATAAAACAACACACCGGAATTAATAGGTAATCCCAAATCGTTTACAAACGGTAACTCGAACCACGACGCCATTTTGGGAATGCCGGGAATAAGTCCCCAGACTGAAAAAGCAAGTAATAGTACGGTAAATACCGATATTTTGACAACGCCCCATTTTGTTACCGGATATTTACGGAAATAATAAACAAATACAATGGCCGGTACAGCCAGTAAGTTCAACAGGTGGACGCCGATTGATAATCCGGTTATGTAGGCCAGAAGCGCCAGCCAGCGGTTGGCATATTTTTCGTCGGCGCATTCTTCCCATTTAAGGATAGCCCAGAAAACAACAGCAGTTATCAGTGATGATGTAGCATAAACTTCGGCCTCAACTGCCGAAAACCAAAAGGTATCGCTGAAAGTGTATGCCAACGCGCCAACTATGGCGCTACTGAAAACGACTATGTAATTCACTAATTTATAATCCACTATATTTTTACGGATTAATTTGCGTGCCAAATGGGATATGCTCCAGAATAAGAACAGGATTGTAAAAGCGCTCATTAATGCCGACGTAGCATTTGCCATTATACCGACATAATCCGACGATGGAGCGAATAACGTAAAAAACCTCATCATCATCATAAATAAGGGGGCTCCGGGAGGGTGTCCCACTTCGAGTTTATAGCCTGAAACAATAAACTCGCCGCAATCCCAAAGGCTTGCAGTTGATTCGATTGTAGATAAATAAACAAATGCTGCAATAGCAAAAGATAGCCAGCCAAAAACGTTGTTCAGTGTTTTATAATTTTTCATCTTCAGAATTAGAGATTTCTTTTACAGAATATTTAAAGGGGTAAAGGTATAAAGTCTTTTTAAATTAAAAAAAGAGAAATGTTAATTTCCCAGTTAGAGTTTAGAACCTGTTTAAATTTTATAGCTAAAAATATTATTGACAGTGAAAGTTCTTATAAAGTAGTCGAAATAAATTATTGTCGTATTTGTAAAATCATAAAATGTTTATTGTGTAATAATTAAAACAATATTCAATCATCAATTTACAATACTTAACCATTCATGCGAATTAACAGTTGAAAAATAGGTTTAAAAAGCGTGTAAAAATCTGCTTATCTCATTACTTATATTAATTTAAATGGGTTTTTCAAGTTCATTTACTTAGTTTTAATCAAGGAATAAGCAAATGAAATTAGTAAAAATTTATTTTAGATGTATGCGGCGCTTATGAAAACGAGCTGCCATATTATGTCCAAGGTTTCAGCAATAATTCTAAACCCGTGTTTACCAGCTGGGAAGTGGAGGCCACAGCAATATAGCTTTGCGTCTAATTATTTGCGGTCATGCTTTCCCTTGCTTATGGGAGATTTGTAAAGCATTTGAATCTATTGCCCGGGGCTTTCCGCCACTTGTCCGAAATTATCGTGCAGGACAGTCCGGCTTTGGTGTCGGAAAGCACACATGGGGCAGGCTCGATGCCTGTTATGATTTGTTAGGGGAAACGTAAAAGCAAAGCGGCCGGCGAATTGTCCGGCAGGGGATATTGTTCAACAAAGCCGGTTTACTTTGTGGCATTAAGCTCCGCATGTCGGCCAGCCGCAAGGAAGGAGCCTTGCCTGTCCCTCGGAGGAAATTATCATAAGCCCTGCTTAAAAAATCGGCATGAATAAGTTCAGGGATAATTGGAGCGGTATTCCCGCTATGAATGTCTTTTCCTGTAAAGCCTGAAGACAAAAGCATGCAAGAGCAAATGACGGCAATCGGCCCGCAGGATGCTATCGCTAGTGAAGTAGCCAAAAGCTACGCAGGAAAGTATCAGGCGGATGTTTAAAGCGGTTGATGATTGGTTTTCGAAGACTGCGCCATCGCTAAGCCAGGCTGTAGAATAGTTATTCAATAGACTGATATAAAATCAGCTATTCAAAGAACTTCCAAAGCCGGTTTGCAAAGGCTTTGTTAGCGTATATTTTCTATTGACCGCTACGATGTTTGTAAAATATTATAATCAACTGTTAATTCGCATGATTAATAATCCGGAAACTGTTTACCATTTTCAAGGCATTACCACCCCACAGTTTAACGGCTTGGGGATGCCCCGCAAAAAACATGTAGTACAGTATATTATCCTTTTTCAAAAAATAATTTTTGAAAATAATCCCCTCGGTATTTGCCTCAACATACATGCCTTGCTGGTTTCCTATTTCGGTTGGTAAAGCTTTCGATGTATTTGCATCCCATTGTCCCATAAAATTATCAATGGCCGTTTTCAAATCGGTCGAATCTATAATCATAACAATGCCGAACGACAAGGTTTCTTCGGCATTTCCCGTTTCGGGCGACAGGCAGGTAAAAGCCTGTACATTAAATTGCCCGGTACTGTCGATATCCCAGTTGGTAGGATAATCAATCATAAATGATTCGCCATTGTAAGTATCCCATGCGGTATTCGGCTTGTTGTCTTTACATTGTATAAAAATATATAGACTAATTATGCAAAATATCGCCTGTATTTTCAATTTCATAGCTTTTCCCGTTATCAAGATAATATTTATGAGGTGTAAATTCACCCGGATTAACATTCAACCTGTTCTTGTATTTTAACGACATAATGCGGTTGTATGCCTCGTCAATCCTTTCCGGTGTAATTTTTCCCTGCTCAACCAAGCTGCAAATAATGTCAACTGCTTTTGTCGCAATTTTGGGATCGAAATTTTGGCCGTTATTCGACAGGATAGATATATCGACACCCGCGTTAATTGCTTTTTCAAGGGCATTTTCCAAAGGGTAATGGTTGGCAATGGCGCCCATGGCAATATCGTCGGATATGATTATTCCGTTGTAGTGCATTTGTTCCCGTAACAGTTTGGTAAGGATGTTATAGGACAAGGTGGCAGGTACGCTATCCAGCTTACGGTTTATAATGTGCGACGTCATTACCATATCCACTATTCCCGAGTCGATAAGGGTTTGAAAAGGAATCAGCTCCGCATCGCTCCAGCTATTGCTTACATCCGCCATACCCAGATGAGTATCGGCGGTTGCGCTTCCATGCCCGGGGAAATGTTTTATGGCATTCATAATTCCATGCTCCGATTGTTGGAGTATCCACGCTCGGGCATGTTCGGCCACCATGCGGGGATTGGCGGAGAAACTGCGTTCTACCTTACCGATTACCGGTGATTGCGGGTTGATATTTACATCTGTATTGGGAGCAAAATTCAGGTTAAAACCTAACTCGTGCAACGTTATAGCCGTTTGTGATGCCCAAAAGCTCGTACTGTCGATATTATTAATAGCGCCTATGTTTTTCGCCGACCGTGCAGGAGGGAATCCGTTACGCTCTTTCAGTCGATTTACATACCCGCCTTCCTGGTCGATGGAAATAAAAAGCCTGCCGCCTGCCAAGTTTTGCAAACCGGAATTTAGTTGTTGTACTTGCTTAGGCGATCTGATATTCCGCGGGCGCGTTTTACTGGGTACATCATAATCAAACAGAATAACGCCGCCTATGTTAAGCTCCGCTATATCTTTGTATATCGGGTTATCTTTCTTTAGTTCGGTTCCCCTGAACCCTACAATCAACATTTGTGCAACTTTCCGGCGCAAGTTCACCGTATCTTGTGCATAACTAAAACAGGGTGCAAAAACAAGGAGTACAATTATAAAAAACAACTTTTTCATCATCTATCTTGCTAAAAATTAATATCGGGTTCCGAAAATCTGCCTTTTTGTTGTTCTAGCAACAACAACTGGCGGCTTTCTTCTTCTAGTTGTTCATCGTAATCGTCAGGCACGCCGTTGCGGTATACTGTTTCTTTCAATACCCTGCCTGTTTTATCGTAGCTTTTCCATTCGCCCTCTTTAATATCGTTTACATACCTCCCCTCAAACTGTATTTGCCCGTTCGGGTAATAATAGCGTACCAATCCGTTTAACTGCCCGTTACAATACAACATTTCGTAAATCAGGCTACCATCGACATTCATCCGTACACTAACGCCGTCTTTCAATCCGTTTTTCCAGATAACTTTCTCAACAAGCTTACCATTGGCGCCATAGGCTTGAGCAACACCGTTTTTTAAGCCGTCGGTGTAAAACTCAGTTGCTATAACTTTACCGTTGTTATCATAATATCTCCACTCGCCAAGCTTTTTTTTCCCGATGTACACGCCTTTTGACGAAAGTTTTCCTTCATCGGAAAACAACTGCATATAACACGAGTCGCTTTGGGTATCGTACAACATCACAGCCATCGGCATCCCATTTTGATGAAAGCGTTTCCACTCGCCTATCGGTTTATCATTTTTAAAACTACCGGTATACGCTAATTTCCCGTTAGGGTAATTCTTTTCCCACTTTCCTTGTTTTTGCCCCTTACTGTCGGTTTGATTTAAATTTTCTTGCGCTATGGCGGTAAAGGCCGTACAAACCACGACAAATAAGCTTAGTGTATGTTTTATGGTATTCATGCCCAATAAATAATTTTATGCGAAGTTACAAAATAGTAGCAAGTAGTATAATTGAAAAATGGTGTCACGTATCAAGTATCATGACACACGATTATTTTAATCGGATATGCGATTTTTTAATCTTTTAGGATTTAATTCCCCACTATTTGCAGCGAGAAACAAATATTTCCTTATTGATACCCCGGCCGCTTGCGGCGGGAAGATTTATTCTTCAATGTATCAACTTACCATTTTCAATTAAGTACAGCCTTTATCATCCTTGGCTTATCGTTTATGTCTTTCCGTACGATAGTCGAAAAACCATATTGCTCAAATAAATTTCTGGTTTCATCCGGCAAAGCCTCGTTTATTTCCACGTATACAGCTCCGTTCAAATTAAGCCATTCCATGGCCGTTTCTGCTATAGCCTTGTAAAATATCAACGGGTTGGTATCGTCAACAAATAAAGCCGAGGGAGGTTCGTAATCCAATACGTTTTTTTGCATCAGTTTTTTTTCACTAGTACGCACATAAGGCGGGTTACTTACAATGCAATCGAACTTTTGCGGGAGTTGTATATTGCTGGCTAAAATATCCTGCTGTATAAATTCAACGTCAACATTATTCCGCCCGGCATTCTCTTTTGCCGTTTTCAACGCTTCAACCGATATGTCCACTGCATGCACCAATGGGGCATTTAGTTTTTTTGCCAGTGCAACGGCTATCGCCCCGCTGCCCGTACCGATATCAAACACAGACACATTTTCGCTGTCCGTATAATCCTCAATAATCCAATGTACCAATTCTTCTGTTTCGGGGCGGGGAATCAGCACATTTTCATTTACATAAAAAGCTAATCCGTAAAACTCGGTTTCACCTACTATATATTGTAACGGACAGTGTTTTTCGAGCCAGATTACGGCATTATTTATTTTATTTAGGACACCCGACTCCAATTGCTTATCCAAATTGATATACAAATCTGCCCGGTTTATACGTGCATAATGTTCAAATAGGATATGTATAATAGCCCTTGCCTCATTTTTGGGATAACCGGCAATGTTCAGCCGTTGTTTTAGGATTTGCAGCAATAATTTAATTGTCATATCAGCCGGTTACTCGCGGTTTTTACTGTCAATCCAAATCGTAACAGGGCCATTGTTTATTAATTCCACCTGCATATCGGCGCCAAACTCCCCTGTAGCAATCGATTTACCCAACTCATGCGACAGTGCATCAACAAAGCTATCATACAGGGAAACTGCCGTTTCTGGCTTGGCCGCTTTAATGTACGACGGGCGATTCCCTTTTTTGGTTAACGCATGTAAGGTAAACTGACTTATGGCAAGTATCTCGCCGTTAATATCTTTGATTGACAAATTCATAATGCCCTGTTCATCGTCAAAAATGCGGAGCTTAGTAATTTTAGCAGCTATCCACTTGATGTCCTCGTTGGTTTCATTATATTCAAAGCCTGTCAAAACAAGCAGCCCGTTCCCTATGGCCGATTTAACAGTCCCGCTTATACTTACCGACGCTTTTGTAACCCGTTGAATTAATACTCTCATTATTTTATTTTCAAATCAATAATCGGCTATAAAATTAAACCGAAATATTTAAATGTTGGATGTAAAAATAATTATTAACTTTAAAGTTTCTTACTGTTTTTTTGAATCGAGCTTAATCAATTCATTATCTGCATAAATGTATATTTCGAATAAAATATTATTTTGCGATACGTTAAACTAATAATCTCGAAGTAAAAATCGAAAAATTGTAATAAATTGAAAGCATAAATTGAAAATTTGATTTTAATTTAGCCAATCTCTTGATTATTTAAGAAAGATTTTGCATCTTTGATGCATGTTTTGAAGATAAACTCAAAAAATTTTTTTAAAATGAAAAAACATAACTTTGGCGCAGGTCCTTGTATTTTGCCGCAACAAGCATTAGATGCTACTGTTGCCGCTATTAAAGATTTTAATGGAATTGGTTTGTCGGTTCTCGAAATTTCGCACCGCTCAAAAGATTGGGAAGCTGTAATGGACGAATGTCGTGCATTATGGAAAGAACTATTGAATATCCCCGATGGTTACAATGTATTGTTTTTAAGCGGCGGCGCAAGTATGCAGTTTATGCAGGTACCTTACAACATCTTGAATAAAAAAGCCGCTTACCTCGATACAGGCGTGTGGGCAAGCAAGGCTATTAAAGAAGCCAAATTATTCGGCGAAGTTCAAATAGTTGCTTCGGGGAAGGATAATAACTACTCGTCAATTCCCAAGGGATACACTATTCCTAATGATGTTGATTATTTCCACATCACAACCAACAACACTATCTACGGTTCGGAGATAAAGGAAGATATCGACAGCCCTGTTAATTTGGTGGCTGATATGTCGTCGGACATTATGACGCGCCCAGTTGATGTATCGAAATATGCATTGATTTATGGCGGCGCACAAAAGAATGTTGGCCCTGCTGGGGTTACATTCATAATTGTTCGCGACGATATTTTAGGAAAAGTTGAGCGTCCGCTACCTTCGATGATGGATTACCGTAACCACATTAAAGAAGGCTCGATGTACAATACTCCTCCGGTAGTTTCGATTTATATTATGACCGAAACATTGAAATGGTTGAAGAGTATCGGCGGTGTTGCCGAAATGCATAAGCGTGATAATGCCAAAGCCGAATTATTGTATGCCGAAATCGACCGTAATAAAATGTTCAGAGGCACTGTAACAAAAGAAGATCGTTCGATTATGAACGTATGCTTTGTTATGGAAGAAGCCTACAAAGAAAAAGAAGCCGATTTTATGGAGTTTGCTAAAACCCGTGGTATGGTTGGCTTAAAAGGCCATCGTTTAGTTGGCGGTTTCCGTGCTTCAATCTACAATGCACTGCCTATCGAAAGCGTACAAGCGTTGGTTGACTGCATGAAAGAATTTGAAAAATTAAATACATAAAAATTAATCGTTGATTTGATTATTTGTTGATTTGTTGATATGTATCTGTTCTCTTTCGAGAAACTGAAAATTTGGCAACTTTCACGTAATTTAGTGAAAGATGTTTATGAAATAATTAATAAACAATTTTCGGCAGAGGAACGACATATGTATTAACAAATCAACTTCAGCGAGCTATTGTTTCTGTAGTATCAAACATAAAGAAGGTTCCTTCCGGAATTCTTTAAAAGATCAAATAAGATTTTATTGAAATAACTTATGGCTCTTTAATGGAAACATATACACACTGTGTATTGCTTTATATTTTGGACATATGAATGATTCGGAATTTACTATATTCAACTTGAAAATAAAAGAAATATCCAAGAAACGGAATGTTTTATGAAACAGTCATCTTAAAAAGATGGTAGAATAATCAAATCAGCTTCAAATAAACAAATAAATAAACTGAATAATGAAAGTATTAGTAGCTACTGAAAAACCTTTTGCGAAAGCTGCTGTTGACGGTATTCGTAAAATTGTTGAAGGCGCCGGATTTGAATTGGCCCTTCTTGAAAAATATACAGATACTAAAGACCTGCTGAATGCAGTTGCCGATGCTGACGCGCTTATCGTTCGCTCCGATAAAGTGACCAAAGATGTAGTTGACGCCGCTAAAAATCTGAAAATTGTTGTGCGCGCAGGCGCCGGATTCGATAACCTCGACATGGCTGCATGTACAGCTAAAAATATCGTAGCCATGAATACCCCCGGCCAAAACTCGAATGCCGTTGCCGAACTGGCTTTAGGTATGATGGTTTACATGGCCCGCAACACATTCCAATCCGGTACAGGAACCGAATTGAAGGGTAAAAAAATAGGTATACATGCTTACGGTAACGTTGGTAAGTTGGTAGCCCATATTGCCAAAGGTTTTGGGATGGAGGCGTATGCTTTCGACCCGTTCGTTCCTGCCGATGTTATTGTAAAAGACGGTGTAAACGTAGTTGATTCGACGGCAACTTTATACAGCACATGCGATTATGTATCGTTACATATCCCGGCAAACGATAAAACTAAAAAATCAATCAATTACGAGCTTTTGTCAAAAATGCCGAAAGGCGCTACATTGGTAAACACTGCCCGTAAAGAAGTAATTGACGAAGCCGGTATGGCTAAGTTAATGACCGAACGTACCGATTTTAAATACATTACTGACATTATGCCGGATAACCACACCGAAATGCAACAATTTGGTACACGCTATTTTGCAACCCCCAAGAAAATGGGCGCCGAAACAGCCGAAGCCAATATCAATGCAGGTTTAGCTGCAGCAAATCAAATTGTAAAATTCATTAAAACCGGAGATAAAACGTTTCAAGTTAATCGTTAGCTTTAATAGTTAATTGACGAAATGGATCATAAAGAACTGGATATATAGAAGTATAGTATGGATTTAGTAGTAGATATCTATCAATTAACGAATCAACTTCCTAAGTTTGAACAATATGCTTTAATATCTCAAGCTCAACGTTCAGCAGTATCAATATCTTCAAATATTGCCGAAGGTTGTGGTAGAAGAAGTGAAAAGGAAACTTTTCGTTTTCTTTCAATAACACTGGGATCATTGGCTGAACTTGAAACACAATTAATGATTGCCGAATAGAATAATTATAATCAAACAATTAACGTTAGGTTTTATGCGATGCATCGAAAAACATTTAACAACTAACACTTATACAAATTAAAATCTTATGGTAAAAATAAAACCTTTTAAAGCGATTCGTCCACCGAAAGAAATGGCAAAAGATGTAGCTTCACGTCCTTATGACGTATTAAGTTCGACGGAAGCTAAAGCCGAGGCGGGCGAAAAATCACTTTTACATATTATCAAACCCGAAATTGATTTTGACCCAATTATTGACGAGCATTTGCAAGAGGCTTATGATAAGGCAGTTGAAAACTTTAAAAAATGGAGGGAACGTGGATGGCTGGTTCAGGACAGTAAAGAGCAATATTATATTTATGCTCAAACTATGGGCGGCCGCACCCAATACGGTTTGGTAGCCGCCGCCAATGTCGATGATTACCTCGAAGGCCGTATCAAAAAACACGAGCTTACCCGCAAGGATAAAGAAGAAGACCGCATGATTCATGTTCGTATGCAAAATGCAAATATCGAACCGGTGTTTTTTGCTTATCCCGATGTACAGGAAATGAACGAACTGCTTGAAAAGTTCGTAAAAAGCAAACCCGCCGAATACGATTTTGTAAGCGAAGACGGTTTCGGACATCATTTTTGGGTAATTGAAGATGACGCGACCAACAAGCGCATTACCGAAATTTTTGCAAGCATCCCAGCGCTGTATGTTGCCGACGGGCACCACCGTACGGCCGCCGCCGCCTTGGTAGGACAGGAAAAAAGAAAAGCCAATCCGAACTACACAGGTAACGAGGAGTATAACTACTTTTTAGCCGTTATTTTCCCCGAAAGCCACCTGAAAATTATTGACTATAACCGGGTTGTAAAAGATCTAAACAGCCTGACCCCTGCTCAATTCATTGAAAAATTGAAAGAATCGTTTAATGTGGTGGAAAAAGGCGCTGAAATATACAAGCCCAATGCATTGCACAACTTCTCGATGTATTTAGGCGGCAAATGGTATTCGTTAACCGCAAAACAGGGAACTTACAATGACAACGACCCTATCGGCATACTGGATGTTACTGTTTTATCGAACTTAGTATTTGACAAAATATTAAATATTGGCGATTTACGGGTATCAAAACGCATTGATTTTGTGGGCGGTATTCGCGGATTAGGCGAGTTGAAAAAACGCGTTGACAGCGGTGAAATGGCTGCCGCATTTGCCCTTTATCCCGTATCGATGAAGCAATTGATTGATATTGCCGATACCGGCAACATTATGCCCCCAAAAACAACCTGGTTCGAACCAAAGCTGCGTTCGGGTTTGGCAATACATGAATTGGAGTAAAGTTTTTCAAAATTTTATTAAAAAACAGACCTTAATGGTCTGTTTTTTAGTTGATATGAGGGGATATAAGAAAAAATATAAATAAAAGTATTGACTCAAATGCTTACAGCCTTAGCTGCTTATATGTATTTAACATTTTTTGATATTTTTTAACTATCTGCTTGCATAAAATAAATTTTTTTCATACTAAATTTGTTTCATTAATAATTAAAAAATAAATACTATGAAAAAATCGATTTTTATTTTAGTTGTTTTGCTTGCTATGTTTGCAGGCAGGGCAAATGCGCAAACCGGCGAAGTTGTAACAAACGATACCCACCATACGATTCCTGGAGCTTTTACAGGAGAAATAATAATAGATGGGAGTGGAGGAATATGGATAGGCTGTCGGGGCTATTCAGGAGTATGTGCTCATATTACAATAATAGAGGAGGTTGCTCCGGAGCCCAATTCGGCAAAACTGGGACCCGATTCTCCAAAATTGGAGCTTAATTCGGCAAATTTATTAAGACCAAGTGCGGAACCCATGGTTTTGCTTCCCGACGGAAGAGTATTTCCAATAAGCAAAGTGAAAGTTTCCCGGTCTGGCAACTGATTATTTACATTACGAGTCTCCTTCAAAAGGGGACTCGTTAATTTTTTGCGTATACCATGAAAAGATTTATTACCATAGTTTTACTGCTGCCTTGTATTGTAGATTTGCTTGCCCAGCCTGCGCAAAATATTTATGTAAAAGTTTTTGAAAACGACTGCGTGCTTTGTTATGGAGGAATGAGAGATGTTGAAAAAACAAGCCGAACAATTCCGGTTCAATTGGTTTTCCAATCGATGGATGAGCGGAAGTTTGACTTTTTTATCAAAAATAAACTGAATTTATCAATCGATATCCCTTATTTAATCTCCGACTCATTGTATAATGAATTGGGACAGACTCTTGCATCGGAAGTAATTTTATTTGAAAACGGGAAAGAGTCGGGCCGCTGGCTGTTAAAAGATTTTAAGAGCATCGAAAGTTCTTCGCCTGTTGTAAAAACAGAATTTGCCGATTCCATTATATTTGAACGGCCCTGTATTGCCTTATCGGGCAAATACATAATAATTAGCGATAGTTTTTACGGGCATTTAGTTGTTGTTGATAAAGATAATTTTAACCCTGTATTGTACGTAAGCAATAACGATATCGACCCTGTTGACGTAATAGGGAAAATAGACTCGGCTATGCTTGCCGATTATAGCGACAATTTTAAGCAAAGCTTAAAAAGCGTCGGTATTGACAAAGTTAGTTTCCCTTATTTTTCAGCCATAAACGGCTCTAAAAACATTATTATATCGTCGGTATACGCGCCCCCTTTAAAAAAGGATAATGATACGCTACGAATAAGGCACATACCTTTTTTGCAGGAATTTGACGGTAAAGATAAAAAATTCAAGCTTATTACAATTGACATCGGCGGAATGGAAGATGACAGCGCTTCCGTGTGGGGAATGGCGTTCTATTCTGACGATAACCATGTTATCATGGATATCCATTTCGAAAAAAATCCGATGGTACCTTTTCTTGCCCGCTTTAAATATGCGGGAAACCGTATTATATTCGACAAGTATTACCCCTTTGCTTTAAATGCCGATTATGTAAAACAGATGACGGGTTTATCGATAAATTATATAATAGCTTACCCGTATGCGCTAACCATGTTAAATAATGAATTATGGAATTTGGATACGGGTGAAACTTTACATTTGCCCTTACTGCAAAATAAAATTTCATACGACAGTAAGGTTGGTAAAGTAGAAAGGGATTACATGATTGTGGATGCAATAGTAAAAGGCGACGCGGTAAGGCTATTGCTGCATCGTAGTGATTGTAATTGTTATTCGGTAATGGATGTTAATTTGGAAAATATGCAGATAGAAAGGAGTTGGCCGTCGCCTATACCCCGTGGAATACAAAGCGGGATAAAGTTTTTAGATGTCGGCACTCTTTTATATGTAATGGATAATAAAGTTTTTTCGTTAGCAATACCTGTTTAAGTCTTGTTATTTGAATATTTAATAATTGTATTTTATGAAAAATTTATTCTTTTTAATCATCGGCTTATTTTATTTTACTATGCACGCGCATACTCAGGTTATCGACTCGGCCTATTTTAAATGTACGTACAAACTATCCTCTCTAACAGATTTATTAAGGCCGGATAAAAGGCAAGCCGACGAAATGCTGCTATTAGTCGGCGAGCATTATACCATGTTCGGCAGTTATAAAAATTATCTTGCAGACTCGTTAATATTGGCAAACCCTGAGGAACATAACGATATAAAGCTAGGAGCTGCCGTAATTTCACTCCCAACCGGTTCCGGTTTTTTGCCAAAAACCGCCAATAATCAAGTTTTTTATATCAACCGGCATAGCCGTGAACTTACTTCGCAGGCAAGCATAATGTCCGGTCTGTCATTCCAGTATCAGGAAACGATAACCGTACCTGATTGGACTATTGAAAATGAAAGCGATTCGCTTTTAGGCTATATCTGCCAAAAAGCGACGAGCCGGTACGGCGGCCGCGATTGGACGGCGTGGTTTACTCCCGAAATAACCGTTAGCGAAGGCCCGTGGAAGTTACGCGGATTACCGGGTTTAATATTGAAAGCCGAAGATAAGGATGAACATTATATTTTTGAGTGTACAGGCTTGCAACGCTTGCAGCAAAAAAGCGTTATAAAAAAGGATACGGAAAAGGAATACCGGAAAATATCGAAAAAAGAGTTCGTT
>JAISFN010000050.1 GCA_031263585.1 Prevotellaceae bacterium
TAACCGACAAAGCGGTATCGGCAACCCCCTTCGGAAACGGGCATATCAACGACACGCTGCAAGTAATAACAGACAAAGGGGAAGCAAAATACATCCTGCAACGCATCAACCACCATATATTTACTAATGTAAATATGTTGCAGAACAATATCCACCGGGTAACTTCACATATCCGTAAAAAACAGGAGGAAAAGGGAGAAAACGATATCGACCGGAAAGTATTAACCTTCCTGCCTGCCAAAGACGGCAAATTATATTATTTTGACGGAGACAGCTACTGGCGCGTATGCCTCTTTATCCCCCGCAGTAAAAGTTACGAAGAAGTGACGCCCGAATTATCCTACGAGGCGGGAAAGGCGTTCGGCAATTTCCAGGCAATGCTGGCAGACATACCCGAAGGCGCCCTGGGAGAAACCATACCCAACTTCCATAATATGGAATTTCGCCTCCAACAATTCCACGACGCCATTAAAGAAAATGCAGCCGGACGTTTAGACGAAGTAAGAGAGTTGGTCGACGAGATTGAAAAAAGAGCCAAAGCGATGTGCATACAGGAAGACCTGCACCGCGAAGGCAAATTGAAAAAACGTATTAACCATTGTGATACAAAGGTGAATAACGTCATGTTCGATGAAGACGGAAAGGTGCTTTGCGTGATTGACCTGGATACGGTAATGCCCGGTTTCGTATTATCCGACATAGGCGACTTTATCCGCACAGGCGCCAATACCGGAGCCGAAGATGATGAAAATCTGGACAACGTAACCGTCGACATGGATATTTTCCAGGCATATACCCGTGGCTACATGGAAACGGCCCGATCGTTTCTGACGCCACTCGAAATCAGCCTCCTCCCCTATGGCGGGCGTTTGCTTACTTATATGCAGACGGTTCGTTTCCTGACGGATTACATCAATGGCGACACCTATTACAAAATCCATCACCCCCAACATAATCTGCAACGCACAAAAGCGCAGTTCAAGCTCCTCCAAAGCCTCGAAGCTAACAGGGATAAAATGGATGACTTTATGAAACAGTGGCTATAAATAAGGAGGATTACCCCCATACAAGTATCTTTTTTACTTCTTCTTTCAGCTTTCAGATGGCTTGTAAATACTTGTATATAAACGGCTATAACTGAAAGGAGCATCTTTCAGCCTCCTTTCAGTCGGGAACAGAAGAGAAAAAAAGTCATTATAGTGTTTCCGGTAAACCATTATAGTGCCTTTAGAAAACCATTATGATGTCTTTAGAAAACCACTATTATGGTTTCCTCAAGACATCGTGATGTTTTTTTTGAAAAAAAGATACTTGTATGGGTAGTTCAAATAGTAAGGAACCGTAATTTGGATACAACAATCCGTGATTTGGTTAGTTAGTACATATACGAAATAGCATACGAGTTAGGATTTGAATATCCGAAGAGTTTCAGTAAATTATTTAAAAAGAAGCTGGGCATTTCGCCCACAGATTACAGAAGCACAACAATTAAAAACTAAAAAAAATCCAATAATATGATATTCTATTTTTCAGGAACAGGTAATTCTATGTATGTTGCACAAAAGATAGCGCTGGGCATAGAAGATAATTTTATATCTATTAGTGATTGTGTAAAAAAGCAAGCATATACTTTTACGGTTAAAGACAATGAGTGTATAGGATTCGTTTTCCCGACTTATTTTTTGGGAGTTCCTTCCATTGTTATCGATTTTATTGAAAAGTTAACGTTGAATAATTATAAAAATCAATACACTTTTTCGATTATTACATGTGGGCAGGATTATGGGAACTTGTTTACTCAATTTGAAAAGTTGTTATCTCTAAAAGAAATTACCTTAAATGGAGCTTCCAACGTTATTTATCCTGATAATTACATCTTGATGTTTAATCTTTTACCTTCAAAAGAAAAACATAAAAAGATGTTTACTAAAGCAGACAATCATATAAACAGTTTAATAAATCAGATAAAGAATAAGAATTTACCATTCGTCAGATCGACAGCATGGAAATACCTGAAAACAAGATTAATGTATCCCATGTACAAATATGGTCGTAAAACAAAACATTTTTATACAACGGATGCTTGCAATGGCTGTAAACTTTGTCAGAAAATATGTCCTGCAAACATTATTGTCATGGCCGACCATAAACCCACATGGCAAAAAGACAGATGTATTCAGTGCCTTGCCTGTTTGCATCGTTGCCCGCAAAAAGCGATACAACACAAGAAGCGAACAGAGAAAAGAGACCGGTACGTAAACCCAAATAGTATGAATAGAATGTAAAAAAATATATCACAGGGCTTTCGTCAAAGATAATATATTACCTTTACCGATATGAAACAGGCAGTAACAATTTTAATTTAAACGAAAATGGAATTTTTAGATTTGGCAAAGAGCAGGTACACTACCAAAGCGTACGACTCAACGAAGAAAATAGCGGACGAAAAGATTCAGCTACTAAAGGAAATTTTAAGGTTAAGCCCCTCGTCTATTAACTGCCAACCGTGGAAGTTTATCTTTATTTCCGATAAAAAAACAAGGGATGAACTGTCGGCTGCATCCTATTGGAACCGGCAAAAGATAAATGACGCCAGTGAACTGGTTGTTTTCTGTGCAATTGATGATGTAGAAAAGTTTGAAAAACAAATAAACGAAACGCTGCCCGAAGGCGCTATTAATTATTACAATCAATTTGTAAAACCAAAAGGCGAAACGGGAATCAAATCCTGGCTACAACA
>JAISFN010000085.1 GCA_031263585.1 Prevotellaceae bacterium
AGACCATTGCCTGTCGTCCACATTGGCGGGAGTAATGCAGAAATTGAGCAGTTCTCCTTTGTCATTGACTACCAAATGGAGTTTAAATCCATAAAACCAGCCCATCGAGCTTTTGCCAATGGCTGCTATATCCTTAAAAACACGATTGCGTTTGATGCGTTTATTTTTGCATACAGCCATTTTAGTGGAATCAATAAAGGTGATGCCCCTACATTCACCAAAACAAATCAGCTTTAAAAACAGGGCGAATGGAATCATAACTTTCCGTTCAAGCTCAACAAAACGATTATAAGATAGTAGATTAGGAAATTTTCTTTGTAAATGTTTTCCGACATAAAACAAATAAAAATGTTTCAGATTACGAAAACTACCATAGTGAAAACAAATCATAAGGGTAATAATTTCAGCATCGGACATGGCAAATGAGCGTTTTCTATGCCGTTTATCGTCATTGGGAGGCATTTGGTGTTTTTTGATTTCTTTTGAAAACTCCTTGCAAAAATCGTCTGCAATACAATAAATTTCAGTAATTTTGTCGATGGTAAGTTGTGCCATAATTTTTATTTATATTATTGGTTTTGAGTTATAAATATAATGAAAATTATTCAACTTACCAATTTTTTTATGTTTTTCTTACGTCGAACTCAGGTTTAAACTGTCTACCGACATTCGCTATTATCTATTGTGAATTGATTAGCGTCAAGGAATATTCTTATAATAAATAGTATTACGTTTGAGAATTAATAGTGATTACCAGTTTATATTCTCAATAAAATATGACATATCATACCAATATATACCCCCTGGTAGGGTAATTCTACGATTAATAGTTGTCTTTATACCTTTTTGCAACTGAACGGTTATGTTTTCATAAGTAATAGTTGCACGGTAAAAACCTGCTTCACTAATATTTATTTCTACATCTGTTCCTTCTACTAGAGTTTGCCAAACTGTTCCATCTGCAGAATACTCCCATTTACAAGTTATGTTTGTATAACTATGGGTAAGCTTTAGTTTAGGCTGTATCGAACATTCGCCTTCTATCTGTATTTCCGGTATAATTAACACAGTAATATATACATTGGTTGTAGATGTTGTAGTGCCGCATGATATAGTGTATGTAAATTTATCGCTACCTATAAAGCCAGTATTTGGAGTATATGTTACAGTCCCATCATTCTGTAATATTATTGTTCCGTTTGTTGGATTGATATCTATATTAAATCCAAAAGTTGATTCGCATTCGGCCTGATCGTTTGTTAAAACATTGAATTCAACGCCTGTATTGGCAAAAGTGATTATATAATCGTCAACCGCAAGCATAGATGTTGGGGCTACACATTCATTTATATCAACCGTAACATGTGTACTTAATTGAGAAACACATGTCCCGTCAAAGTATGCAACAACATAATTTCCTGTTTCTGTTGCTGTATAAGTTTTATTTGTTGCTCCCGGTATTTCAACATTGTTTAAATACCATTGATATGAAACAGCATCTACATCGGCGGTCAGTAAAACTTCGTCCGGATCGCACAGGATCGGGCCGGCTGGAGAAATAGTTGTTGCTGCAGGAGCATTATGACTGTCAACCTGCACATAGGCTTCTATATCTTCCTTGCCCAATGTTGTCCCGTCTATCTCTTGAATCCAGACAGTATTACGTATAGAACCTGCTTCTGTGGCTTTAGCCACCACTAAAAGCCGTACCGTATCTCCTGGCGCAATAACCGGAACAGTCCACTGCATTCCTCTGGTTGTTGAATTATACTCTCCCAGAGTACCATAAGATATTTCGGCCAAGATAAATTCCCAACCGGTTCCAAGGCTATCTATCAGTATAACATTATTAAATGTTTGCTGAATGATGCTTTGATCTGTATTATTAATCAGATTAACATAAAATATGTTTGTACCGTCAATACAGGAGCTCATAGAATTTACCGTTTTTAGCAGCTCTAGTGTACCAAAAGATTTGGTATTATTAGTAAGGTTACAATCGCTGTATGCTCCCGATGCAGGAAAGCTAATTCCGTCATCCAATATGCGCACATAAAACTTAGATATATTAGCTTCTAGTCCTGTAAAAATTTTGGTTATGATTGTTGTCTGTCCGGGGTACAAATCCACTCCCAGTGTTTCTGTACCTATTATATTACTTGCGCCTATTTCGTGTTTGTAATATTGTACAGGCATGCTTGCAGAAGCTGTTGCCATACCTTGATTACCGACAATAACCGTTATTTTTACTGATGTTGATGATAGTATTTCCAATGTGCCGTCAAGCACAAGGACATCCGGGGCAAGGTCTATCGGGCAATATGTATCTTTACTTATATACGGTGCCTGTATGGGACACCCATTATAGCATTGTACTACATTCCCAGTATTTGCCGTGCATGTTTGTGTATATGATAACGAAAACGGATTAATAATACGAGGAATGGTTAAATCTCCATTCACGTGTAAAGAGCTGTATAGTTGTTGATTCCATACATTAGGACAAGATGACCATTTTGAAGCAGCTCCTTCAAATACCATTAATTCCCCATCATATATATAACTCCCCTGAGGATTGCCTGTAACTATTATATTAGCGCTTCCGTCACCTGTTACATCGGCAATAATTGGTGTTTCAGTGGCAGTTATGGATCCGCAGGTTTCTGAATAAACTTCTTTGGGAGATGTGCCGCTTCCGTCAAATATCTGAATAAAATTTTCATCTCTGTATACTAGCTCAACAGTACCATTATTGTCAAAATCAAATAATGTTAAAGTTGTTCCCCCACTGCCATCACTATGCGTCATAGTCCACTTTGTTTGGAAAGAAGAGCCGTCAAAATAATATGCTGTTAATAAATGTGTTGCATTAATAATAATCTCAGGATATTTTTCCCCGTTAATAATAGTTCCGTCAATATCTCCTACAAAAGGATAAGAACGCTGACCCGACTTAAGCCCTGTAATAGTTCCTATAATTGTTTCTGTCTGCGGTGTCCATACTATTAATTCTATGCCAGAAGCAGAATGAAAAACAATATCTACTATACCATCCTGGTCTATATCTGCAGCAATATTATTACCTTCCCTTGCTGTACCGCCTCCTGTAACATTTGCAAGACTTTTCCATAAAGTTAGTTTGGGGCTTGAGGCCCTGTTAAATTTATAAATATTGGTACCCACCGCTACTTCAGGCAGGCCGTCATTATCCAATTCAACAGCAATCGGATATGATGAAGGAAAAGAGCCTATGCCCGAATAAGCCATTGTTGCTAATATCGAACCATCCTGGGAGTCAACAATTTTACTTCCTACAACAAACTCTAGTATGCCATCTCCGTCCAGATCGGCAACAATCGGTCTGTTTTCATAACTTCCTCCCGGGTTTAAGCCGGAAACATTCCAGACAAGGTCGAATTCAATAGGCCGGACACCTGCAGAACTTCTAACTTTATATAAAAATCCATTATATGATCTATCTATGTAGAATACGGCTCCCTTCCCGTCAATGTTACATAACAACATACTGGAAGATCCTATAGCATTTGTTACTCCTCCTGATAGTTTTGTTATTAAACTACCATCTCGTCCTTCAAAAATAAAAATACTGTCATTGCTGCGGTTAGACACTACAATTTCAGCAAAACCATCACCATCTAAATCGCCGGATACAGGAGTTGCTATTGTATTAACCCTATTCCCCGTGTTAGAAGTCCAAGCCGACTGTATATTAAAGCTGAATTCAGGCCTGGTTCCACTACAGTCAGAGGTGTTTGACAATAAATTGTTTTGCCCTAATGCTTTTGATGAAATAAGCGCTAAAAGCAATATGTATGTTACTTTCAATATCCTTAAGATACTCATATCTTATTTATTTTCGCTGTTTAAATAAAAATGTTAGGCTCTGGGAATCGGAGTTTTTGCCCAATACTTTTTCTAAAATTAGTTTATCTTCTTCCTTTATATGTAATATAATAAAAGAATAAACCTCCGCTCCTACAGCTACATTTATTATATTGTTTTCTATTTTGAAAATAGTATTAGGATTCCCTTCTTCTAACTGTATTGTTGATGCAATACTATCATATAGTATAGTATCAAATTTTTCGACAATATACTTATCCGGGAAATCCGTTAAAACATCCTTATTTACTTCTATATTGTCAATCTTAATACTATCTACTATCCATACCGATTGTGCAGGTAAAGAAAGCGATCCAAAAATTAATATAAATGACAGAAAAAAAATTCTCATTCTACTTAACCATTAATGATTAATAAATACTTATGACATTAAAATTATTTACAAAACTAGTATAAATATTAAATGATACTGTATTAGAAATTAAAAAAACCTCATCCCAATTCTAAGCATATCCGTATAATTTTATCTGGTTATAATTTGGTCATCCTATGATTTCCCTTTAAAGGACATTGCGATAATTTTCATACGTAAATAAATTAGTTAAAACTACTATTTCTATCCCTATTTTTATTATTAAAACGGCTGAAACCTAAATTAAGACAAAAAAATAAGCAGTCGCTGGGAGAGTAAATGCGAAATCAATGTAGAAATGAACAGTTAAGAATATAAATTAAAATTTCATACACGAAACACTCAGGGAAACAGAATTATTTGTGCAAAAATTGTGGAGGTAAATCCATCAGCGACCATGCCTTGAGTTATAAAGCTTGTCATTCATTCCCGACACGGAAGATATTATAAATTCTTGTCCGCGGCATAGGGGGCAGGGATATAGCTGAGATCGAGAACATCAGCATCAAAAAACTATTGTCGGTAATGGTCAATTCCCGGCATATGATCCAGTCCAAGCGGCAGTATTATGATTGTTTAGAAGTAGATAAGCTTTGGCTCACCTATGCCTACCATAAAAATAAAGGAGAAATTGTAACGTTTATTTAGAAAAAACGGGACTTGAAAACAGCAAAAGAGTTGAAGAAATAATTGCCGACTGAGGCATCGTATCCGGCGGGCATTCCATAAAACCTGCTGTTTCTCCAAAATAATACGTGAGCGTTTAAAAGTATTTAAAAACCTGTTGTGCATTTAGAGAATTAAATAAAAAAGATTGTTCATCCGGCCAAAATCCGCATATTTAATTGTTATTCAAATAATTAATATAATGAACGATTTGATGCGGAATTACGAAATTATTTTAAAGACATTGCAAGAAAATTGCCCGCATATTACAAGCTTCAAACAAATTAGACAAGCCAAACTGTCTATTTTGGAATTGGCAGCCCTCGATTCGACTGCCGAATATATGATGCAAAATTCAGAACTGCAATTATTTATAGTTATTGAAAATACATATCTCAAAGACAAAATCGAATAAAGCAATTGCAATAAACGCCGTCGAAAACTTTCTTCTTGCATCGAAAATATCCGTCAGTGCATCAGCGCAAAATTTAGCCGTTCGAGCAATCTTTTTATTATTGATCCGGCTCCCGTTGAAGTTGGCAAATTGCTTCGTGCAAAATGCTCAAACACTTGTGCACTCGACACAATTCAATCTAATTCCGGTCGCTGTCCTGCAAAAAACACGGACTATTTCGGCTATAAACTTCATTTGGGTTGCCATGAAAATGCCATTTTCATTCTTTTGATTTTACCCTGCGGGTGAGCATGATGCCAATTATCTAAAAGATGTCGAATATAATCCCAACAGCTGCGGACTCATTGGCGACAGAGGTTATATTAACGCTGATTATCAATTCCGTCCTCTACTCCGACGGCTTTAAGACCTACGATGAGCTGGTCAACTACGGGTATAAAAAGCATTTTAGGGTGTAGCACAGCCAAAATAAATTTGTTGATGGGCGCAATCATATCAACAGCTTTGAAAACTTTTGGGGGTTGTGCAAAGTTCAGCTGACAAGCTTCGGAGGGGGTGCATAAGCATACGTTTTACTTGCATATCAAAGAGTGTGAATTTAGCTACAACTGCAGAAACAAAAATTTATACATAACTTTACTCAAAATTTTCAGAAATGATCCTTTAAAAATTGCCTTGAACCTTCTTTTTTATGTGTAATGCTTTTGTTTCGAAACGTATTTTTATAATTATAATATTTTTATTATACAGTTTCTCATATGCCTTTTCACAACAGAGAGAGTCCGTAAATAAAGTTATTGTAAAGCTAAAGGCAAAATTGGAGAAAGATATAACAGATAAAAAGTCATTGAAGAAAATAAGCGAACTATTGATTAACAGTGGCGATTACAATCAAACTATACATTATGCACTAATCTTGGATAGTGTAGCTCAACTAAGCAATGATGAAACTGCTCAAATGTATTCCTATATATATCTGGGTCAGGCTATGGTGATGAAAGGAGAAGTGCGGAAATCCAAGTATTATATTGACAAGTCATTGGAACTGGCTATAAAATTATCAAATGATTCGGTATTAGCATCTGTGTACAACGGATTAGGATTGTATGCATCTAATGTAGAAATGGATTATTACAGATCTATTAATTATTTCTTTCAAGGCATAGAAGCCGCAAAACGAAGCTCTCACGAACGTTTATATTCAATATTACTATGCAACATATCCGGGATATACTATCTGAAAGGAGACTCGGAAGGCCTTAAATATGCATTGGAATGTCATACTTTGGGACACGAAAAAGGCGATGCCTATCTTATTTATTGCGGGTCTATTGCTTCTGCCTATATGTTCTTCTTATTGGGAGATTACGACGAAGCGCTGAAGTACACTAAAGAAGCTGCGTTTATAATTGAAGAAAATAATTTCTACAATAAGACAGATTTCTACAACTTATATGGGAATATATTATTCAAGTTGAGAGATAATAAATCGGCAATAGGCGCATTTTACAAAGCTTTAGAATTTAAAGACCAATCGCAGACATCTTCAGTGGCCAATACATACCTTAGTATGGCAAAAGTTTTTATAAAACAAAGGCAATATAAAGAATCTGTTGTATTACTGGAACAGGGATTAGATATTTCAATAAAAAACAAAAATACAATTCATATACCGGAACTATATAAGTATATATCCATATCTTATGAGTTAGATCAGGATTACAGCAATGCATTGAAATATTATAAGATTTTCCAATCCTTTTCAGATAGCATATACAATGCAGAGAAAGAGCGTACTTTAAGCGAACTAAAAATAAAGTATGATACTGAAAAACATGAAAATGAAATAAAACAGAGTAAGCTGAGCTTGC
Source organism: Prevotellaceae bacterium (assembly GCA_031263585.1). Taxonomy (GTDB): domain Bacteria; phylum Bacteroidota; class Bacteroidia; order Bacteroidales; family UBA932; genus JAISFN01. The sequence continues at coordinate 7,229 of JAISFN010000085.1, forward strand.
TGCAGAAGGAAAAAAGATTTCAGCTGCTCCTTTTCGCTTTTATCCTGATCTTTATTATATTAGGAGGAACGTACGTTTCTTATTATAAAAAGAACAAGTTATACCTTCAAATAGTAAAAAGAAATAAGGACGCGATAAAACACGAGGCAAACCTGAAGGAGCAAATAGGCGAACTCAGAAGTAAAATAGGAAAGGAATTTATTATAAAAAAATATTCCGTATCATCAATAAGCGAGGAAAAAGAAATAAAGCTATACGAAGAGTTGACTAACCTTATAAAAAATGAACATATCTATAAACAGAATGATTTGACAAAAGAAAAGCTGGCTGCACTATTAAATACAAACAGAACTTATTTATCACAGGTCATAAACAAATATTCCGGTTTGTCATTTACCCACTTCATTAATTCTTTTCGTATAGAGGATGCTGTTCATGTCCTGTCCGACCCCAATAATGATATTCCACTGAAGGCTCTTTCTATCGATATTGGGTTTAATTCAACTACTACTTTCTATACGGCATTTCGGTCTTCAGTTGGTATGACGCCATCTCTTTATAGAGAAAAAGTACATCAATTAGAAAAGCAAGAGCGAAAAAACAATAACCGGATGCTTCCCAATCATCGATAATCATATCGTTTTAGCACAAAAAATTTTACAAAAACAACAATTGCCAATATTGATATAGTATTTTCAATATTTTGACAATTGTTTTCTTTTACTTTGCTTTTTCCCATATATTATTATTTAAAACAAGGTTTAATATGAAGAAAATTGTAATTTTTAGTATTTTTATGCTCTTTATCTTATCTGGTATAGATAAAGCAGATGCACAAAACGACACGAAATCTGAATTTACAGTTTCCGGAATCGTTACTGACGAAGATAAACTCCCGGTAATAGGAGCGGTTATATCAGTAAAAAGAGATGGAAAAATTGCAGGTTATACAACAACTGATCTTGACGGGCATTATACAATAAATGTCAGATCGGAAGCGGACTCTCTTGTATTCTCGTATTTAGGATATATTTCCCAAGATTATATCATAGGAGGAAAGAGAATTTTGAATGTCGAAATACGATCTTCGATAACGGGTCTGGATGAAGTCGTTGTGACCGGTTATCAGACTATATCTAAAGAACGGTCTATCGGATCTTTCTCCAAGGTAACATCCAAAACATTCGATAAACAGCGATTAAGTAATATCAATACACTCCTTGAAGGACAGGTTGCCGGTTTTACCGGAGGATTATTGAGGGGAACCACATCAATGTATGGAGCGACACAACCATTATATGTGGTAGACGGTTTCCCTATCGAAAGCGTCAAGTATGATGCATATACCGGCAGGGCAACAGAGGGCCTGCCCGAACTCAATATGGAAGACATAGAAAGTATTACGGTATTGAAAGATGCCGCTGCAACATCCATATATGGAGCCAGGGCTGCAAATGGGGTGGTCGTTATTATCACAAAAAAAGCGTTGAAGGGAAAAGTGCAGGTATCTCTCTCCAGTACGTTTACCTTTTCTCCATACTCTTATTATAAAGACGGGTTAACCAATTCAACTGACATTATCGATATCGAAAGAGAATGGGCTTCAAACAACAAATCATTACAAGGCGCCGATGCCTCGACTTATGCTCAGCGCATGCTTGATTCCAAAATATATCCGACTCAGGGAATAACATCCATTCTTAATTACTATACCGGTAAGATGTCTGAAATTGAACTTGAACAGAAATTGACGGCACTTTCTACACAAGGCTATAGTTATTATAATGATGTAGAGAAATATGCTAAACGAAATCCATTCTATCAACAATATAACCTGTCGATAGGAAAAGCCGCAGATAATAATATGTTCAAAGCCTCCATTACATACCGGGATAATAAACAAGAAGATCGTTATACCAGAGACAAGTCGGTAGGTATAAATATCACAAATAACATGGAAATCACTAAATGGCTGAAACTTGACATAGGAACTTATAATTACTACCAGACGCAAAATAAACAATCTTACGATGCCTTATCTCCCGGATATAAGTATATGCCTTATGATGTATTGAAAAACACAGACGGCAGCAATTATACTTCATCAGCTTCGTCACGGTTGACTAAAGATAATTATGCGCTGATAAACGATTATGGTTTGTATAATATGGATATAACTCCCCTTGACGAACTTGGTCTGAACAGGGCGAAAACCAACAGTTTCCAAAACAGGACTTATGGCAGATTAAACATAGTATTTTTAGAATGGCTTAATTTCAGCAGTATGTTCCAATATGAATATGGCTCTGACCAATATTCCAAACTGTCGACTAAAGATTCTTACGCTGTGCGGTCGAGAGTAAATAATATGGCTTCACGGACAAACAATACAACTGTATTTAATATTCCATACGGTAATATTTATAATACGGTTGATTTTTACTCTAAAGCATATACATTGCGTCAGCAACTCAATTTCAATAAAACTTTCGGCCAAAAACATCAGGTAACCGCTTTGCTTGGAAATGAAGTCCGTGAAAATAAATACGAAATCTCCAACAACACACTATTCAATTATGATCCTGATATTCTATCATATACACTTATTGATGCGGCAACATTAGCAAAAGGCGTAAGTCCTTTCTGGAGCGGAACATTCTATTCTTCAGACATTGCTTCCAGAAATGAGGTGACAAACAGATTTATTTCTTATTATGGAAATGTGGCTTACTCTTACGATAACAAATATTTGTTTATAGGGAGTTTGCGCTGGGACAGATCCAATCTTTGGGGAACAGCTTCCAAATATCAAAACAAGCCTATCTGGTCAACAGGCTTGGGCTGGAATATCGACAAAGAATCATTTATGACTATCGGATGGATAGACCGCCTTAAACTCAGAACATCTTATGGAATTGGTGGAAATATTGCTAAAGACAAAGCTCCATATATGGTTGCTTATTATTCGACAAATGCAAATGTGAGAGGAACTCAAGGTTCTATATCTTCTCGCCCCAATCCGTTACTATCATGGGAAAAAACAACCATAACAAATATAGGCGTAGATTTTGCCCTGTTTAAAAACAGGCTAAGCGGAACAATAGAGTATTACAATAAATATGGAAAAGATCTGCTTTCGAGCACAATGGGCGTGCCGACTGAAGGATTCGGCTATTCCACTTATCAAATTAATAATGGTGAAATGAGAAACAGGGGAGTAGAAATAACCTTATCCGGAGATATTATTAGTACAAAGGATTTTTCTCTAAGTTCGACTTTAATTTACGGATATAATAAGAATAAAGTGACGTATGTAAATGTTGAAGCGCCTGTTTACTTTCTTCAGATAGACTATCCGACAGCTTATCCCCGTATTGGGAATCCTTACCAAGCAATATATGCCTACAAATGGGCAGGACTTAGCAACGAGGGACTTCCCCGTGTGTACAATGAAAAAGGCGAAATAGTATCAACAGTACCGACAACCCTCGATGCTATTGTATATGCAGGTACTACTGTACCGGTTCATAGCGGTTCGTTTAGCGGCAATATACATTATAAGAATTTTGATTTATCGTTTATGTTGATATATGAAACAGGACATAAAATGCGCAACACTTTCCTGCCTACACTGGGAAGTTCCTATTCGAGTGCGGCATATGGATACATAACGAATATTACTGCAAGCAATAAAAACATCACGAATCGCTGGCGGAGTCCGGGAGATGAAGCCCATACAAATATACCACGCATTATTTTTGCAGAAAGTCCTTTCTATAGTAGTAATTTGTATAGTATATATGCAAATGCTGATATAAATGTAATTGATGCCGCTAATCTCAGATTGAGTAATATCTCCTTATCCTACACCATTCCTGCAAATATATGCAAAAAAGTATTTTTGCGTAATGTACGTTTGCAATTTAATATAGAAAACCTGTTCACTCTCGCTAAAAGCGACGAGGCTAAATACCTGCTAGGTGGATATAATAGCCCTAACTATGTATGGGGATTATACTTAAATTTTTAAATAATTAAATACAATTGATATATGAAAACCAATATATTTTCTATAAAATTATTATTTGTATTTGCCCTTGTTTTGTTGTTTACAGCATGCGGCGATTACCTCGATATCTTACCAAAAGGTCAAAAAATCCCTACTACCCTTGCCGACTTCGAGGCCTTGATAAGGGATGAATATGGAACGCACAGGCTGGATGCATCCAATGCAATAAACCTATTAAATGACAGACATCAGACAATAGCTAATTTGAATTACTATCCTTTAATTAAAGCGAACTATATGTGGGATGAAAATGCAAACCGCATAGAACTGAATAATTCGGATGAGACAATGTATTACGCCAGCTATGCCTCTATCTCTACATGCAACCTAATTATAGAGCATGCCCCAACTGCGGCGGAAAGTACGGATGCTGAGCGTAATGAAGTTATTGCTTACGCAAAAGTATTACGCGCAATGAATTATTTTAATCTTGTAAATTATTATGCCGAAACCTATCAGGAAAATAATGCCTCTGCTAAAAAAGCAGTGCCCCTTATAATAAGCGCAGATATAGGCGCTTCGTATCAACAACTGACGGTAAAAGGGATATACGATTTTATTCTGAATGACATGCAGGAAGCTTTACCTTTTCTGAGATCAGAATCACCGACCCCTTTACATCCGAACTTAGGAGCGGCTTATGCATTTTATGCGCGCGTCTATCTACAGATGAGTAATTATACTAAAGCCCTGGAATATGCGAATCTGGCTTTGGCCGAAAATGACCAGTTGTATGATTGGACAACGTATTACTCAGAAAATAAAACCCAGATAGAAAGCCCTGATTCATATGTCGCGACAGCATCGCCAACAGGACATTATTATATTGAAAATTATTATTTCAGGCATGGAGCTTCATCTTATTCTTCAACGGAGAGTTCTATTTCTGTCGGACGCAAGGCTAAATTTGAAGATGACGATGCCAGAGCTGCGGCGCGCTGGAAAGTTAGGACTGTAGGAACAGAAACATATTGTGTAAGTACTACCAGCGGCTTTTTCAATGCGGGAGGTATAACTACTACGGAAGTGTATCTCATAAAAGCGGAGTGTCTTGCTCGCGGCGGTAAATATAGTGAAGCAATGGATGAGCTTAATAAAGTGCGGGAAAAACGCATTCTATCCGAAAAATATGTACCGCTTACGGCGTCTACAGAGGAGAAAGCTATAGAATATATCCGTCGTACGAAAGACAATGAATTGATATTAACTATTATTCCTTTTGCCGATGCGCGCCGGTATAATATTGATGCTAAATATGCCCGTACGCTGGGCAAAGTGGTGGATGGGACTACGCTAACACTTTCGCCAACTTCTCATCTGTGGACAATGCCTTTCCCTATGGGAGCAATTAAGAATCCGGGTAATGGTACAATAAAGCAAAACGTAAGTAAATAATTAAAAACATAATTATGAAAATTTTAAAAAATCTATCAGCTTTTTTAATAGCTGGTACAATAATGATTTCTTGTACTGAACGACCAGCCGCGTCATACACTATTAAAGGAAACTTACAAGGCATTCCCGATGGAGCTAAAGTTGAATTAATTCCCGGAGCTACGCATAGGGATGAGAAACCTGTTGCAGAAACAGTTGTTACCGATGGGAAATTTACATTTACAGGCGTCGCCGACGAACCGCGTATGTTTTATATTCATATAAGCGGTGGATACAGCAAGATTATGGTTGAAAACGGCAAAATCGAATTAGCAGGAAATGTAACAAAGAATGAACAGGGAGAAGATGTCTTTTATAATTTTGAGAACATGACGGTGAAGGGCAGTAAATCCCATGACTTGTATATTCAAAAAGTTGCGCCACGTAAAATGCTGGATTCTTTGTATCATGCCTACCATGATAATAATGAGGAAATATCGGAAGCTATTAGTCAGGCGCATGGAGCTAAAAATAAGGGTCTGTTAGACTCATTAAACCAGACTGATGCTTACAAAAAACTTGCCGCTGATGAAAAGAACTTCTTCGAAACTGTAGGAAAAACGATGAAAGGTATCATCATGGACAATAAAGATTCATGGTGGGGACCAATGCTAATGCTGGATAATATGAGTTATTTTACACCGGAACAAAATGCATGGTATGAAGAATTTTCCCAAGAGGCAAAAGACAGTTATTATGGAAAAATTTTAAAAAAAGAATTATTTCCTGAAGGATTTTTAGGAAAGGCCCTACCCGCATTTAGCCTTGTGGGCAAAGACAATAAAAATATAACGGTGGGAGAAATAAACAAAAGTAAGAAATATACTCTTATAGATTTCTGGGCTTCATGGTGCGGTCCTTGCCGTAAGGAAATTCCAAATCTGAAAAAGTTATATGGGAAATACTCATCGAAAGGATTTGAGATTATCAGTATTTCAATAGATAAAAAAGAAGCTGACTGGGAAAAAGCTCTTAAAGAAGAAATTTTGACATGGCCTAACTTTTTGGATACAAAAGGGGCTAGCGACGCTTTTAATGTGAAATCCATCCCGGCAATGTTTTTAGTCGATGACAAAGGTATTATTATCGCAGAAAAAATAAGAGGTGAAGAGTTAGAAACTAAACTTGCAGAGTTGTTTAAATAAAACAATAGGCGGTAGCCCATGAAAAAATATTTTTTGTGATTTAAAAAATATACAACTGGAAAGATTTGATAATAAGTGAATTAATTTGCATCTACAAAAATGCAAATTAAAACCGCCCTTCATTTCCCCGACAGCCAAAGCACAAAAATAAAGAAACATGGCAAAAAACCGTAAGGGAAACAAAATTATTTATATAAAGAATGTGGTCGACAATAAACTGTCGACCACATTTTCTAAGTTACAAAGCTTGTCATTCATTCCTACCCCAAAAAATCTTATTGATACGATATATACTGTCCACACCCGCGCTTCAATTAAATCAGTGGTTGATAATATTTGTTTATGTAATAAATGTTTTAGTCAACTTGAAAAGCTTTGGATTGTATGTCCATATTGTGGAGAAAAAATCGTCAATTAAAATAAGAAGAAGATTGTTTTATACTTTGTGATTACATGTAGTGGAGCATCTAAAAGTATGCCTTTTATACAAAAAATATACCCTATAAAATAGAAAAACCCTAATTATTCTATTTATAATCAGGGTATTTGTGATCCGCCTGGGGCTCGAACCCAGGACCCCATCCTTAAAAGGGATGTGCTCTACCTGCTGAGCTAGCGAATCAGGTCTGCGCTTGTGATTAAATTTTGATTAAGTTTCAAAAACGCGGTTGCAAAGGTATTGCTTTTTTTTAATTATGCAAGTACATGATGAAAAAATTATATTTTTTCGACATGCGCTCCACCTAAATTCGTATCTTTGCTTTGAGTATAAGAATCATTTGGATGGGTAAATTTTCTCTTCAAGATAAAGTAGTTGTAATAACAGGAGCTTCATCGGGTATCGGGATGGCTTGTGCTAAGGAGTTTGTGGATAGGGGAGCAAAAGTTATGATGGCGGCGCGTAATATCGAAAAGCTTGAGCAATTGGCCGGAGAATTGAAACAAGCCGAGACAACAGTATCTACATGCCAAACAGATGTTAGCGATGAAAATGATTGCAAAAAATTAATTCAGTCAACTATAAACACATTTGGAGCAATCGATGTTCTTATAAATAATGCGGGGGTATCAATGCGGGCGGCTTTTCAACAGGTCGACCTATCTGTACTGAAACGTTTAATGGATGTTAACTTTTGGGGAACAGTTTATTGTACTAAACATGCTTTAGCTTATTTGTTAAATGCGAAAGGTTCAGTGGTCGGTGTTTCTTCTGTTGCTGGGTTACATGGTTTACCCGGGCGTACAGGTTATTCATCCTCGAAATATGCTATACAAGGTTTTTTGGATACATTGCGTATCGAAACCTTAAAAAAGGAATTACATGTAATGGTCGCTATTCCGGGCTTTACCGCTTCTAATGTCCGTTTTTCGGCATTAACGGCCGATGGCAGCCAACAGGGCGAAACTCCCCGTAACGAGGAAAAAATGATGAGCGCAGAGGAAGTGGCAAAGCGCATTGCAAACGGAATTGAGCAACGTAAACGTACATTAGCCATGACCTATGAAGGGAAACTAACACCGATATTAAAACTATTGTTCCCCAAATGGTTGGATAAAATGTATTACAATCATATGAAAAAAGAACCTAATTCGCCAATATAATGCTATGATATTATGTATACTTATGAAACAAGATTGACAACACGCTACGGTGAAACCGACAAAATGGGGGTTATTTACCATGCAAACTACATAAACTATTATGAAATTGCACGTACAGAAATGATTCGTAATCTTGGGTACCCGTATCGGATAATGGAAAATGAAGGGATAATGATGCCGGTTATCGAGGTGCAAAGCAAATATATTAAACCGGCTTATTATGACGAAGAATTAATCATTCGTACAACAGTAAAGGAATTGCCAACATCCCGTATAGTTTTTCATTACGAAGTGTATAGCTCACAAAATGAATTATTGAATACCGGTAAAGCCGTTTTAGTTTTTATGGATGTCAAAACCCGGCGTCCGCGCCGCCCTCCTGAAAAACTGCTACAAATTCTTCAACAATATTTAGCACGATAGTATGAATATATAAGGCGGAGTTTAATGTTTAACTAAACATAAACTCTTGCTATATGTTGATTATTATTTAGTAAACCTAAATGCATGTATAAAGTATGTGGAATTTTTTTAATGCTCATCTTGTACTGGCATTAACAGTAATATATTTTATTGTGATGTTCATTATTTGCGTGGTAATGATACATAATAAGCGCGACCCTATACGTACAACCATGTGGATTATTGTACTGATTTTTTTGCCGAGTATCGGATTGGTTTTTTATATCTTTTTCGGGCAAAATTACCGGAAAGTAAAAATATTCAACCGAAAGACACTACGAGATTTGAAATATATCGACCGCATGATTAAGCAGCAGTTATATATGGTACGGAATGACGAAATATTTGAATATTATCCGGATAAATCGAAATTTAAAAATATCATAACCCTATTGCTGAATAACAGCAAGGCCTTACTTACTGAGTACAATAAAATAAATATCTACCATGATGGTAAATCAACATTCAATAGCATAAAAAAAGCTCTGCTTGCAGCCAATGACAGTATTCACCTCGAATTTTACATAATTGACAACGACAACATAGGGAACGAAATTAAAGATATATTGATACGAAAAGCCAAGGAAGGTGTAGAAGTACGTGTAATTTACGACGATGTGGGAAGCTGGCATTTGCCCAAAAAGTATATAAAAGAACTAAAAAACGCTGGGATAGACATATTTCCCTTTATGCGTGTTACATTCCCTTCGTTTACCAGTAAAATAAATTACCGTAACCACCGGAAAATCATTGTAATCGACGGTAAAGTTGGTTTTATGGGCGGTATCAATATTGCCGACCGGTACATCGACGGAGGTACTTTCGGGCATTGGCGCGATACCCATTTGCGTATCGAGGGCGAAGCTGTGCAGATGCTACAGGTTATTTTTTTAGTCGATTGGTATTTTGTCAGTAAAGAAATTTTACTGCGGAAACGGAAAAAATATTTTCCGGGGCACTTCGTTGATACAAGGCATTTGGTACAATTAGCAACATCGGGACCCGACAGCGATTGGGCCAGCATTATGCAGGCTTATTTTGCAGCCATTAATAATGCTAAACATCATATTTATATCATAACTCCTTATTTTACTCCTAACGAAAGTATATTAACTGCCATAAAAACAGCATCGCTCAGTGGGATAGATGTCCGTTTAATACTTCCGCATAAGTCAGAGTCCAAGCTTGTATACTGGAGCACACTATCGTATCTTACCGAATTAATGGAGGCAGGAGTTAAAGTACATTTGTATCGCAAAGGTTTTAACCATGCAAAAGCCATCAGTATCGACGGGATTTTTGCAGCTGTAGGCTCCGCCAATATCGATGTCCGTAGTTTTGAGCATAATTTCGAAATTACCGCCATTATATATGATGAAGAAATTACAAAAAAACTGGAACGGCAATTCCATGCCGATATCCGTAACAGTATTCAGATTAACCTGAAAGAATGGAATAAACGCCCGTTTTATACTACTTTTAAAGAGGGCTTTGCTCGTTTGTTTACGCCATTGTTGTAGTTGAATATCGTGCTTATATGTTAATGGATAATGGTTAATGATGAAGAATAAAATGCGATATGCATACAGCGCATTGCGATTGCTCGTATATCATATACCAAACCGCTATTATATTAATTTTAATAAATATTACTAATATTTATCACATTGTCAATATTTTAAAAATATAAAACCTGTAATCTTAAATCATAGATAATATAAGTTGATGTTGAGTGCCGCAAATTGAAAACCGGTAAGGGCAAAAATCTCATAAATAAATCTTTCGTTTTGTTCAAGATAACAACTTGATAATAGTTTAGCGTAAAATCTTAAACCTCGAATCTTAAATTGTATAAGTAATTTTAAAATTTTTTACGTTACATATATTTTGGTTATTTTTGTACAAACTATAAATAATTAAGATATTGACAATGGAAAATCAGGAAAAAGAATTAACTGTTGGTACACGCGTTGAACATGACCGTTACGGTGAAGGTTTTGTATGCAAAAACACATTAACCTCATATGATATTATTTTTGAACGTGGCGGTAAAATGACTTTTTCGAAAACAAATATTTTCAGAGATATTAAAATTTTGGATGAGGTTGAAGATACATCGAACGAATCGAAACTAACGCTTGACGAGGTAGAGAGTGTGTTAAACACGATATTACAGCGTTATAGTGGTGTGCAACAGGTTGTAGACATTGCCAACCACTGGAAAGGCGGCACTTTGGTGATGAAACCCGGCAACGATTCGCAACCGAAAGAATTACCGATTGAAACATTTTTTCATAAAATTGTAATGTTACGCGATCGTTTACGTGTATTGGAACAGAATATAAACAGCCATAAAATTCTTGATGATCAGGATAAGGTTAATTTACAGCAATATATAACCCGTATATACGGTTCGTTGACAACATTTAATGTGCTTTTTAAAGATAAAAAAGACTATTTTGTTGGCGTCGGCGGTGGAAAGAAAGATGATGACGAATAAACAGGATTTAATGTAGAGTCTCGGCATAAAACAAAAGGCAGTGTCCAAAATATCAAAATTCGTATAAATTTGATGTGAGGATTACTAAACTAAAATTAGTATATTTATAATTTACTACTCAATATTTATCATTTTTAGATACTTATCCCTTGTGTCATCCTTAATCTTCCCAGCTTCATTCCTCTCATTCAATGGCACAAGAATATTGATATTTTTTGTATTGCTCGGAATTGAGATTAATATTTCATTTCCTTCAGGATTTCTAAACAGAGTTGAAACTCCCGATGATATTCTTATTTCGTTGGAAAATCTCAAATCATCACCATTAGAAAAACCTATTGCTTAATTTGGGTTTATTCATTCATACGCATAAGTTTTTAAAGTGAATATTGATAATCAGACCAAAGTCCTGTTTTTATGCAGAATGATTTGTTTTTCAGAATCATTGTCAATCTAGTCCTTTGATTCTCTGACTTTCAGAGCTAATTGAGGAACGAGATTGGTATTTACTTTTTTGAGAACTGAAACGAAAAGAGAGAGAAAAGCTGATTACCGAACGGTCAAAATAATAATGGTAACCGATGTAACGGTTGTTGATAGTGGTGTAGGTATTCATATCGTCTGTTTTGAAAATATCGTTCCACAGGATACTCGCGGTCAATTTATCGTTTAGGAATGACCTCCGAACTCCGGCATCCATTCGGAAAACAGGGTCGAAATAAAAGACGTTTTCCAGACCCTTTGTAAAGTATCGGATATTTGTATTTACCTTCAATCCATAAGGCAAGGTAAAATCAAAACCCGAATAGGCGTACCACATAGGTTGCTTCAAGTCTATTACTCCCGAAGCTTTGTCGTTACTGATAGTATAAATTAATCCTGTTGACAAATAGCAACTTACCCACTTGTTTTGATAAGGTAACATGGCATCAATAGAAAGCACATCCGATTTATCAATATTTTGTTGTGTTAACTTGGTTAATGCCGGATTTACAGGGTCTTGCTCTGCATACCAAGCCAAAAGATTGTTTTTCCTTGTGTAGCTGAACCCCAATGACATCATTTTCAAATAAGACAATTTCAATGTCAACGCATGGCGAATTTCAGGAACCAGTCCGGGATTCCCCTGAAAATAGGCCAAGGAATCAATATATTCAATAGCCGGATTCAAATCCTGAAATGTAGGACGTGAAATTTTCATCGCATAGGAAAAATTGATATCCCAATCCTTTGCAAGACTATAACCTAAATTCAGACTTGGAAAAATATTCCATTCGGTGGTATCCTGCACAACAACATCAGTAACGGCGTAATTATCGGAAACTTCTACCCTTGCCCCCAATTCAACATTCAACTTACCGAACTTGTTGGATAGAAGGAAATACAAAGCCCCTGTATTTTCTTTATATTCGTAATCGATGGAACGAATAGTAACCCCTTCCGATAAAAAGAAAGTATTGCTTTGATTATGTATATTGCTGTATTTTAGCCCTGTTTTCAATTTGTATCCTTTGGGTAAAGGAATAGAGACATCGGTTTTAAAAGATATTATGTCAATTATGGTTTTGATATTGTTTTGCTTTGAAAACGTCTCTGAATTTCCTGATTCCTGAATTTGAGCATCCAAATCAGTATCATAGCGGGATTTATCAAATACGCTATTAAGGCTTATTCCCGATGGTGATGATTGATGAGAATAATAAGCCGTTCCGGTCAAAAAGTTTCTCGTGAAAGGAATTTGTTGTACAGAAGACAACTCGGATACAGGCGTTGTATGAGTATCGGTAGAATTGTATATACGGCTTATCTCATTTTTAGCGTTATTCCCATCTAAAAATTGACCGCTCAACTGTAATCCGGCTTTGTGTTTATCCGAAAAAATATAATCTCCCGATAATCGGATACGATGATTCTCCGTCATTTTATTGACGCTTTCCATATCAATCAATCCGTAAGATGGAGGTATATCTTTCGTGTAATCTCTCACATAAGATTCTGTATTATATTTTTTATTTGGAGAAAAAGCATAAAATCCGTAAAGGGATAACTTGGAGGTCTTAGCTGTAATCTCCGTTCCGATGTACGGACTCCAATATTCACCCTTGCTCATACGTCCGGTTACCTCTGCTCCGAAACCTTGATTCCGTACGCCTTTAGTTCGTATTTCAATGACTGCCTTGCCTTTTGCATCGTATTTCGCTGAAGGACTGGTGATAATATCCATCCGTTGTATTTCGGAAGATGACAACATTTCAAGGGCTTGATTATTTGGTAATTCCCTGCCATCTACTATAATCAGGGCGTTTCCTATTCCAAGCACGGATATTCCGTTTTCATCTACTTTTACTCTGGCGGCTTTTTGCAACACATCGACTGCCGTTCCTGATTCACTCAGGACTGTTCCGGCTACATTCAGCGTAATACGGTCATTTCTCATACTGAATATTGGTTGAGAAGCCTTAACTACGACTTCATTCAACGTATAACTTAGAGTAGAGAGGTGAATGGCTGGCAGTTGTTGGGCAGCCGATTGAACCAACAATGTAGTATCCCTGTATCCAAAAGATGTTACTTTCAGCAAAACGGGAATTTGATTGGTTTCAATAGAAAAATCCGGGTCTAAAAAGAAATCTCCTTTGTAGATGGATGAATCTTTAGGAGACAGTAGAATTACATTATATCCGTCCACCGGGTGTCCGGTTTCACTGAATACCTTACCCGATATTTTTTGCGTTTGTTGAGCATTGCCCCAGTATGGAATTAATGCTAACGTAAGAAGAATGATTTTTGCTTTCATCTTTTTTATGTTTGAATTTGTTACAAACATAAATCATAGAAAATGCGTCTGAAAATTATTGTGACGAGTGCCCCGTTTTAGTGATAAGATGCCTGAATTTGCGTCTTATCACATCATTTTTGGGACGAATTATAAACTTTTCACGATGAAAGTCATCGCAAAATATCTTTTATATCTTTGAGGTAAGTACGGGAAACAGGTATCTCTTCCGTTGTGTCATAAAGCGATAATTTATATCCTTGCGCATTACCGTTGACATTGGAAATTTTATCAGTATTGACAATATATGTGCGATGGCATCGTACGAAAGACGGCTGATTTTGCAATGCTTCTTCCACTTGCTTAATGGTAGTACGAAGCAGTTTGTATATAGTCTTACTGTCTTTTTTATAGTGTACATTCACGTAATTTCCCGTCGCTTCAATGTACAGTATATCTTCCGGCTTTACTATTATTGATTCTTTAGTAGAGCCGGTAAGCGTTATAAGTCCGTTCTCCGTTACTTCCGGTTTTATCCGTGCGGAAAGAACTTGATTGATGTCTTTTGATATATTCAAATTCCGCTTTAATGCCCGATTTTGAGTAATTATAGTTATGATACTTATTGGTACAATGCCAATGGTTAAGGCAGCAAACAAATCAACTAAAAATCCCATCGGAAAATACTCAGGTAATTGTTTCATTACAATAAAGTAATCGTAACATACAACACCTATACCCATTATAATTAAGATAAATACATTGTTCAATAAACTTCTGCCAATAGTCCATTTTTCAGTGTTGTAGAATCGTTTGAATATCACAGGAAGCAGAACAAACGCAATAGAAGTTACAAGCATTGTTACCAATGCAAAACCAATCAACACCCATATTTGCCCTAATGAATTAAGTTTGAAATTGAAAGGTTCAAATATGGCTAAAATAAAAATAACAATGACTACACACAGTAGTACTGATAACCATGGTTTATCATTTACTGGTGCAGGTTGAGATAAATATTTAGAAACTTTATTTTTCATCAAACTGTTATTGCGCAACAAAGTTACGAAAATATTGGCCATAGCCTTCTATAGCCTTTCTGTAATCTGCTTCTCCAAACTTTCTAATTTATGGGAAAGTGTTTCCATATCCTGACTGATTTTCTCTTTCGTTATCTTGACGTATATCTGGGTAGTCTTGATATTCGCATGCCTAACATTTAGCTGACTGTTTCAATTGAAACTCACTGTTAAATAGTCAATAAAGTGGCAAAAGTGTGTCTTAAGCAATGATAGGTAAGACTTGTTTTAATTCCGCATTGCTTGGCTATCTGTTTCAGGATGTTATTACATGCGCCGTTGCTCGGAACAGGAAATAGGCGGTTATCCCTGCAATAGCCTTTGTATTTCTCTATTATCCGCTTGGGTACTTCCAATAACCGTATACTGGAATCGGTATTTGTTTTTTGTCGGCGTGTGATAATCCATAAATGACCGTCAAATGAGGCTTTGAGATGGTCTTTTGTCAGGTTCTTTACATCCGAATAACTAAGTTCTGTTGTTTTTGGCTTCAGGGCTTATCAGGTAACCTGCAAAGGAATTGATGGCTAATTGCCCCGAATTACGGGCAATAGAAACGATATGTTTTACACCAATAGAATTTTAAAAGTACTCGTCATCGCTCAAAGTTTTTAATGATACAAAATTAGTTTACTCTGAGCTACAAGAGGTTATGTCACATTATTCAAAATACTATCAACCAATGCCTTATGGGTAAATTGCATTTTCCATCGCAGGTAATGAGATGGTAATTGAACATTGTCCTCGTTTGGTTGTAATTTGCTTTTTTTATTAGACTTTTATTTTAAAAGTTTTCATGTTCTGTTCTGTTGATTATCTCGTTTTGTAGGTCTTCTCCCAAGTCGTTATAATAATCGCTGTACCCTGCTACACGCACAATTAAATCCTTATAGTTTTCAGGGTGTTTCTGGGCTTCGCGTAACGTGTCGGCATTTATCACATTAAATTGGATATGGTGTCCATCCATGCAGAAGTAGCTGCGTACCAAGCTCGATACTTTTTGAATTGCATCATCGTCTTCAAAAAACGAGGGGGTGAACTTTTGGTTCAATAATGTTCCTCCTGTGCGTAAATGGTCGATTTTGGCAGCCGATTTTACTACCGAAGTAGGTCCTTTGCGATCGGCTCCCTGTACAGGCGAAATACCTTCAGAAAGAGGGGTTCCGGCAAGGCGCCCGTCAGCGCTGGCCTGCATTACGCTACCAAAATAAATATGGCATGTGGTTGGTAGTAAATTGATACGGTAATCGGCCCCGCGAGGGCTCTTGCGCCTGTTTACGGCATTATAATAAATTTCAAAAACATCGCGGAGCTGGTCGTCTGCTCTGTCGTCATCATTTCCGTATTTCGATGTTTCGTAAACTAATTTATAATGAAGCTCTTCAGCTCCTTCGAAATTATTTTTCAAAGCCGTAAGAAGTTCTGGCATACTGAAAGTTTTATCCTCGAAAACATGCTGACGTAAGGCCGTCAGCGAGTCGGTAATAGTACCTATACCTACACCTTGTATGTAATTTGTGTTATAACGGGCTCCTCCATTGATATAATCAATTCCCGATGCAACACAATCGTCAATTATTAACGATAAAAAAGGCGTAGGTATATGGGTCATAAACAGTTTTTCGATAATATTGCTGCCGGTAACCTTAATATCAACAAAATGCATCACTTGTTTTCGGAAAGCCTGCATTACATCGTCGAAACTTTTAAAGTCTTCGGGATTACCGGTTTGTAACCCGATTAGTTTTTGCGTACGGGGATCGAATCCGTTATTCAGGGTAATTTCGAAGATTTTGGGTAAATTGAAATAACCGGTTAGAATATAGCTTTCAGTACCAAATGCCCCGCTTTCAACACATCCGCTGGCTCCCCCGTTACGCGCATCGACAATATCCTTGCCCTGGCGGACAAGTTCCTGCACAATAGCATCGGTATTGAAAATAGAAGGCTGTCCGAATCCCGTTTTTATAATTTTAACAGCACGGTTAATAAAATTCTCGGTATTCTTCTTACTTAGTTGAACCATTGAACTTGGCTGCAATAAGCGCATTTCTTCAACCGTATCCAATATAATATATGACATCTCATTCACGGCATCCGATCCATCAGGTTTAACCCCGCCTACATTAATCAAAGCAAAGTCGGTATATGTATTGCTTTCTTCCGCCGTAATTCCCACTTTCGGGGGTGACGGATGATTATTGAATTTTATCCAAAACGATTGCAATAATTCGATAGCCTTATCCTTTGTTAGCGTACTTTGGGCAATTTCTTTTTTGTAGAAAGGATAAAGGTGCTGGTCGAGCCGTCCGGGATTAAATGAGTCCCATGGATTTAATTCGGTAACAACGCCTAAATGAACAAACCAGTAATATTGTAATGCTTCGTAAAATGTTTGGGGGGCATTGGCTGGCACATTACGGCATACCCGCGCCATTTCAAACAGTTCGGCTTTACGAGTTCCATTTTGTTCATCGGCAGCTAATTTTTCCAGTTTACCGGCATGCCTGTTCGCAAACACAATCAATGTCTCGGCTGCTATTTGCATGGCTTTCAGCTCCTCTTGCTTGTCAAAAGCATCGGGATCATTTAAAAAGTCCAAATTTTTCAGGCTTTCTTTTATATCCAGAATTATGTTGAGCATACCTTTCCGGTATATTTTATCTCCGGCAACTGTATGTCCGGGAGCGCGTTGCTCCATAAACTCGGTAAAAATTCCGGCTTTGTAAGCGTCGTGCCATTCGGGACGCATATTGTTCATTACACGCTCGCGGTTTGATTTACCTGTCCAAAACGGTATTATGATGTTTTCGTAAGCATCGCATGTTTCTTTATCTACCCTGAACCATACTTTTTCACGGGTATTCAATACATCCAAATCTTGTAGCGAGTGGATATTGATTTCGGGGTAGGTGGGGGTTGCTTTTGGGGCTGGTCCGCGTTCTCCAACAATGAGTTCATCATCATTGATGCAGATAAACTTATGGGTCATAATGTAGTGGAATGCCTTTGCCCGTTGCACAGGAATCGAATCGCCAAAAGATAATACATGGTTTTCGTAAAATTCAGTAATAAGAAGTGCTCTTTCGGCCGAAATTTTATTGATTGCGTTTAAACTTTGTGTTCTTAATTTTTCTATTCTTGGCGTCATGGTTTTTAATTTTAATATGATTTTTGTTTTCGAATTAATGAAAAAGTATTCTGTAATTCAAAAATTTATTGATAAAAGATAAGACTCTGCCTGGCTGAAAAATTCGAAAAGATGAAACCCGTCAACCAAGCCATAGTGTGCTAATATGGCAATCGGTATTACCGTATTCCATTTGTGTTGAATAGCTTTGCCTGCTTTCAGCAACGGATAATTCGACCCATTCCGGTGTTCCGGCGTATGTGTTATTGCTGTAAAATAAAAATTGGGTGCTGCGCTGATTAGGTAAAACATACAATAGCCATAAATTAAATTTTATTTATAAGTTGTTTTATAATATCCATTATTTCATCCTTTGGTAATTTCTCTTTCTTATCAATATCCTGTTTATCATTTTCTAATGTATCAAGATTTTTTTCCGATTTCATAAGCTGATATGTCCATGATCCGAAAATTTCAGCCACCTTACTGATTGATTTCGATATGTTTTTTTCGTCGTTTATTTTGATGATGGATTTCATATTGCTTTTAATCAACTCATGTTTGTAAAGGAATTCACGAACCGCTAATAATTGTCGCTGGCATTTATGTGCTTGGTTTACTAATAATATAATTGCGGAGCCAAGTAATATGGAGGGTGAAATGTTCATCCAAAAATCAAAAACTTCCAACTTCGAATTGCTGTCTAAGCCATCCAATATCTTGAAAAAGCGGAACCAGATGATAAAAAGAAATGATATGCATAAAGTGCTGACGACATAATAACACCAGAACATGATTTTTAAACGGAAATGCTCTTTATTGATACCGCCTTTAACTAAGTTTAACGATTCAAATATTTCATCAATCCGCTCCAATGCTTTTTTACTTTGCGATTTTTCTTCAAGCTCGGCTTCTAATTTTTTTGTCCGGATTTCATTTTCAAATAATTTTCTTTCCAGTTCTTCCTTATCTTCTGTACTTTTCAATAGCTCTAGCCGCTCTCGCCGTAGCTCGTCTATTTCTTTCTGATACTCTTTGTTGATTTTATCTAAATCTTTATTTCCTTCCCAAATCGCTCCTTCCAAATTCGCTCCTTTCAAATCCGCTCCTCTCAAATTCGCTCCTTCCAAATTCGCTCCTTCCAAATATGCTTCTCTCAAATTCGCTCCTTCCAAATTTGCTTCTCTCAAATCCGCTCCTTCCAAATCCGCTCTTCACAAATCCGCTCTTCACAAATCCTCTCTTCCCAAATCCACTCTTCCCAAATCCGCTATTATCAAATCC
The DNA here is from genome assembly GCA_031263585.1 of Prevotellaceae bacterium. GTDB lineage: Bacteria > Bacteroidota > Bacteroidia > Bacteroidales > UBA932 > JAISFN01. The sequence goes on from JAISFN010000085.1 coordinate 26,710, forward strand.
GCTCCTCTCAAATCCGCTCCTCTCAAATCCGCTCCTCTCAAATCCGCTCCTGTCAAAATCACTCCTGTCAAAATCGCTCCTTCCAAATCCGCTCCTCTCAAATCCGCTCCTTCCAAATCCGCTTCTCTCAAACCCACTCCTCTCAAATCCACTCCTCTCAAATCCGCTCCTCTCAAATCCGCTCCTCTCAAAATCATGATTTCCGGTAGAATAATACTTCTTAAGTCGGTATTTAAAAAACTTAATCGGTTACCTTGATTTACATCTCCCAACCAAAATTGGTGTTGTTTATATGCTTCATCGAATTCTTTTTGTGTAATTATTCGTTTTTCCATGTTTAGTTAATTTAAAGGGCGTACTATGTGTCAATTAGTAATTCAATACTTTTCGTTTATCCTGATAGGAAGTAATACATCCACACGGTTGTATAACACAAGTTTCATCATTTTCTAGCCTTCCTGCACTTTAATTACTTTACATTGGTAGCCAGGCATATAAATAATAAATAAAAAACAACCGGTTATTTACTCGGGCGAACTTCTTGTTTTCGCCGTAGCAAATTTCGGTAGTAACGTTCAGGAAAGTTAAAAAAAATCGAAGTTCTCTTTTCGTTCTCGTTTATGCGCCTCATACAACTTAACCTCCTATTTTAACAGTAAAGCCGACGTTCTCGAACCGGTTTTTAAGTCCTTCTAATTCTTCTTTTTTTAGCGACCGGATGTGTCCGAATAGATTGTCCATTTTTACCCGTTTATATTTTTCGTTAGCCGTATTATGGAATGGTAATAAATCGATACCATTTACCGGTTTCGGCAAATTTTTTATAAACGAGATGCTCTGGGTGATATTATCCTGTGTATCATTTACATTGGGGATAATTGGAATACGGATGCGGATATTTGCTCCGGCATCTGAAAGTTTTATGATATTTTCAAGAATCGGTTTATTCGACACCCCTGTATATTGTTGGTGTTTTGCGTCGTCCATCAGTTTTAAGTCAATAAGGAACAAATCACTCAACCGGTTAATTTCGTCAATAATCTTCCACGATGAAAATAAGGATGTATCAACGGCAGTGTGTATACCGTGGATTTTGCATATTTCCAACATTTTCAGCAAGAAATTGTATTGTATTAAAGGTTCGCCGCCCGAAAAACTAACCCCGCCGCCCGATTCATTCATAAAAACCTGTTCCTTTTTCAATTCGTTGAACAGTTGTTCGTCCGAAATTTCATAACCAACGATTTCTTCTTTAACAAATTCACGGCTGTTCAGTTTCACGGTTTTACAAATTTGTAACGGTGTAAGGCCAATACTTTCGGGGTTATGGCACCAGCTGCATTTTAAAGAGCAACCTTTAAAAAATATGGTTGTACGTATCCCCGGACCGTCATGCACAGCAAAACGCTTTATGTCGAAAATGATCCCAGTCATGGAAAAATTTTACTTACAGTAAATAATCAAATAATTAATGATTTAGCAATAATGAAAATAGCGCTTATTACAGGTAATAAGCGAAGAATGGGAGAGAATCAAATAATCCAACACTCATAAAGCCCTTTGCCGAACTTATGATACAGGTTCAGATTATATATAACTACGCTTTTCATGCTAATATTGTTGATGCAAATGTAGAATAATTTTTGATTGGGCAAATAATAACCCGAAAAAGTTTTCTTTATCATGCTGAACATTAGTGAAACATATCGTAACTCAGTAAGAAATAGATTCTTCATTTTGTTCAGAATCGAGTCTGCAAGTTCTCCAAAGGGAATGACAAAATATATCAATCAACAAATAAGTGAATAAGCAAATCAACACAATAACGTTTTACGCTTCACGATTAACTATTTACTATCTATAAAACAACAAATTATAATTTTATTAAAATCATAACCGTCTGTTATTCAACAATGCTATTCCATTCTTTTAAAGCATCAAATGTAAACCTTTTATGGACTAAATTTGAAAAATCAAAGGTAATAAAACATGTTTTTTTGATATGATTCATCAATTAAATAAATCATATAATTAAAAAGTGTATCTTCGGATCGAAAAATTATTGAAAATAATAGGATAATTTTTTTGAAAAATCAAAAAAATATCCGACATTTGCACGCTCAAAATTATGAATACACACTATTGATTTCTGATGTTAAATGTTATGAAATCATTAACAGTGAAAATAATAAATACATTTATAATATGTCAAGGGTTTGTCAAATAACAGGAAAAAGTGTGATGATAGGTAATAATGTATCACATTCAAAAAGAAGAACTAAAAGAGAGTTCTGCCCAAATCTGAAGACCAGGCGTTTTTGGCTGGAAGATGAAAAGCGTTTTATCACATTAAAAGTATCGGCAGCAGGTATCCGTACCATTAATAAAAAAGGTTTGAAAAAAGTTTTGGCCGATGCAAAAGCAATGGGGTTAATTTCAATTTATTAATATTGGGAGAAATAAGAAATGGCAAAAAAAGGTAATCGGATACAGGTAATTTTGGAATGTACCGAACAAAAAGAAAGCGGAGTTCCAGGGATGTCACGGTATATTACTACTAAAAATAAAAAGAATACTTCCGACAGATTGGAGCGTAAAAAATACAATCCGTATTTAAAGAAAGTAACTGTTCACCGAGAAATAAAATAATTTTTAACCATGGCAAAGAAAGCGGTAGGTAAAGTAAGAACGGGCTCGGGTAAGACTATGACCCGTTGCATTAAATTCGTACGCTCTGAAAAAACAGGTGCATACGTTTTTAAGGATGAAATGATGTTGAACGAAGAAGTAAAAGACTTTTTCGCAAATAAAAAATAATAAATCAGTATCACAGGATTTTGTTTAAAGCTCCTTAATTATTTTAAGGAGCTTTTTGTATTTTTGTTACGGTTAAAATTATTTACAGCTTGTGTTATGAGGTACAAGTTATTATTTTTGTTATTTATAATATTGTTCAAATATTCAGATATAAATGCCCAGTCGCTATCATATGGAACAAAAAACAGTATGGTAGCGCATCAGCCTGTGGTAAAAGTTATTCCCGAACCGTTTGAGACAATATTGGGCAATGATTATTGTGTGTTACCCAAAAATATCGACATATTAGTTGATAGCAGTTTCTATGATACGACAAACGAAATCGAATTGCTTCAATCGTTACTGGAGAAAATACCCGGTACCTATGCCGAAATATTATTCGATAAAACGTATTTGCTTAATAACCAGTTTCGCGTTTTAATTATAAAAGATACATTATCAATTAATCCCGAGGAATATACCCTCGATATTGATAAAAAAGGTATTACCATCAGCGCCTCGAGGCCGTCTGGTTTGTTTTATGCTGTCCAAACATTCCGTCAAATTGCATTTGCCAATAAAACACGTGTAGGTACTGTTGAGCTCCCACATGTTTCGATTCACGATCGACCGCGTTTCCCTTTCCGAGCTTTAATGCTCGACCCTGCCCGTCATTTTCTTACGGTGCCGGAGCTCGAAAGCTATATCGATGCTATGGCAATGTATAAGTATAACCGCTTGCATTTACATTTAACCGATGACCAGGGCTGGAGGGTGGAAATAAACAGTTTGCCGCAGCTTACCCAAATAGGGTCGGTACGGAGCGAAACGCAAGGCGATGGAAAAGTCCATAAAGGATATTACACTCAGGAACAGTTAAAATATGTTGTACAATATGCCGCCGACCGCCATATCGAAATTATACCGGAGGTAGATATTCCCGGGCATAGCATTGCGGCATTAGCTGCTTTCCCCCGTTTATCTTGTAATCAAAAGCTATTGAAAGTTGCTACAACACTCGGAGCATCAAAGGAATTATTATGCGCGGGCAACCAGCAGGTATATGATTTTTTCGAAATCATTATCGAAGAACTGGCGCCTATATTTCCATCCAAGCATTTTCATATCGGGGGCGACGAAGTCTCTCTGGATAGCTGGCATAAATGTCAACGCTGCCAGCGGGTAATCAAGGATAAAAAACTGAAGGATGAACATGAACTTATGAGCTATTTTTTAAATAGAATTGATTCTATACTAATTAGATATGGTAAAGAGCCCATGTTCTGGTATGAATTAAATATTCCCCAATATCCCGCCAATAGTACGATGTATTTATGGCGTTTAAATACTGCCGATGAGGTAATTAAAAAAGCTTGCAACAACGGTTACAAATTAGTTTGTACTCCCTGTGAGCATGCTTGCTTTAATTATCCGCAGTGGGTAGGAGATATACCTGCAACAAACTGGATGCCTGTGTTATCATTACAGCAATCCTATGACTTTGAGCCTACCCGTAATTTACCAGCAGGGCATAGCCACTGTATTATCGGGATCGAAGCTTGTGTTTGGGGCGAGTATATACCAAATATCGAGCGTGCCTTGTATATGACATGGCCCCGTGCTTTGGCTATGAGTGAAGCCGGTTGGACAGAAAAACAAAACCGGAATTGGAATAATTTTAAAGATAAGCTCAATCTTCATCTTGATTACCTGTTGAGACATGGAATTAATTACCGTGTTCCAGCCGAATTGTATAAAGAAAACGAGTATTAAATGTAAGATGTTGATGTGATAATTTGTTTGTAGTTAATAGTGAAGCGTTAAATGTAAAACGCGGTATGTATATTGAGTATTGTGATTTTTCGCATATTGCATATCCAATTTAAAAAGTCTTGATACTTGGTATTCATTATTTAATGTTGTATTCTATGCTCCTAATAATAAATATGACTATAAAATATAGTTTATCTTTGTAATAAATTAATTGATTGGAAATTCCACACTAAATCTCTCAAAATATGGCTTTTTTCGGATTATTCTCAAAAGAGAAAAAACAAAGTCTCGATAAGGGACTTGAAAAAACAAAAGAAAGTTTTTTCGGAAAACTTTCGCGAGCAATTGTCGGTAAATCGAAAGTTGACGAGGATGTACTCGACAGTTTAGAGGAGGTACTGATAACTTCAGATGTAGGGGTTGAAACAACGCTGCGTATTATCGAACGTATTGAAAAACGTGTATCACGCGATAAATATATGGGTACCGACGAGTTAAACCGTATTCTTCGCGAAGAGATTGAGGCACTGCTGGAAGAAAATGGATTGGATAATAGAGATATTCCTTTTGATTTCAGTAAAAAGCCGTATGTAATACTTGTTGTGGGTGTTAATGGAGTGGGTAAAACCACTACCATCGGTAAACTTGCAGCACAGTTGAAAAGCGAAGGCAAAAAAGTATACCTCGGGGCTGCCGATACCTTCAGGGCTGCTGCTGTCGATCAGCTTACTGTCTGGTCCGAGAGGGCAGGCGTACCCATTGTAAAACAGCAAATGGGAGCCGATCCCGCATCGGTTGCCTATGATACTGTAAAGTCGGCTGTGGCTAACGATGCCGATTTTGTGCTGATTGATACCGCCGGTCGTTTACATAATAAAGTTAATTTAATGAATGAGTTGGGCAAAATCCGCAATGTTATTCGCAAGGTAATCCCCGATGCGCCGCACGAAGTTTTATTGGTACTCGATGGTTCAACAGGGCAAAATGCATTTCAGCAGGCTAAGGAGTTTACCAAAGCAGCGGATGTTACCGCTTTGGCTTTAACCAAGCTCGACGGTACAGCTAAAGGTGGAGTGATTATCGGAATTTCAGACCAATTTAAAATTCCGGTTAAATTTATCGGAGTAGGAGAGGGAATAGGCGATCTTCAAATTTTCAACAAAAAGGAATTTGTAAACTCATTATTTAGCTAAGTCAGAAGAAAAAATGAACATTGCTCTAATACTCATTTACAGTAATACTTTAACTGAAAATTATAGAAATCCAAGCCAATCGTGTATTTCTATTTAATGGCATGTAATATGTTAAAATATAAAAATTTATATATAAATATAACTTATAAGCATCGTTATAGAACTTATAAGTTTTATATGTATTATACTATTGATAATAAATAGCATATATAATTATAGTGAAAAAACAGAAAGTAAATATTGTAACATTAGGTTGCTCAAAGAATACAGTCGATTCGGAACATTTAATGAGTCAACTTTCCGGTAACGGGTTCGAGGTTATTCATGACTCAAATGATACTTCGGTTAAAATAGTTGTTATAAATACTTGTGGGTTTATAGCCGATGCTAAAGAAGAATCAATCAACGCCATCCTGTCATTTGCACATGCCAAAGAGCAGGGATTGATCAAGCATTTGTTTATTTTAGGCTGTCTTGCCGAACGTTATAAAAAAGATTTACAGGCCGAAATTCCCGAGGTCGACGAGTTTTTCGGTGTAAATAATTTGGCGGATGTTCTCAAGGCTGTCGGAGGCGCATATCGCGAAAATTTGATTGGCGAACGAGTACTCACTACGCCAAATCATTACGCTTACCTTAAAATATCCGAAGGATGTAACTGGGGATGCAGTTATTGTGCCATTCCGCTTATACGGGGGAAACATGTATCGGTACCCATCGAGCAGCTTGTTGATGAAGCAAAACTATTGGCAGACAAAGGTGTAAAAGAATTATTGGTAATTGCACAGGACACAACGTATTACGGACTCGATATTTATAAGAAAAGGAGATTGGCCAATCTTCTCGAAAAACTATCGTTAATAAACGGTATCGAATGGATCAGGCTACACTATGCGTACCCGACAAATTTTCCGGACGATTTATTTTCTGCAATTCGCGATAACGATAAGATATGCAAATACTTGGATATGCCTTTCCAACATATCAGCAATAAGGTGCTGAAAAATATGAGGAGGGGAATAAACAAAAGCGAAACATACAGCCTAATTAAAAAGCTACGCGAGCAAATACCTGGTATTGCCATACGTACAACCTTGTTAGTTGGCCATCCGGGAGAGGGAAAGCAGGAATTTGAAGAGCTGAAACAATTTGTTACCGATGTAAGGTTTGAAAGGCTCGGTGTTTTTCCGTACTCCGAAGAGGAAAATACATATTCAGCCCAACAGTTTAAGGATAGCTTAAGTGGCAAAATCAAGCAGCAGCGAGCCGATGAGATTATGAAATTGCAGAATACCATATCGTTACAATTAAACGAGAGCAGGGTGGGGGAGTGCTGTAAAATTATTATCGACAGGGAAGAAGGTGATTACCTTGTAGGGCGTACTGAATTCGACTCTCCCGAAATTGACCAGGAGGTGCTGGTTAAAAAAGTTTCCAGTATAAAATCCGGAGACTTTGTTTCTGTAAAAATTACCGAAGTTGATGATTATGATTTATATGGTATTTCTATATAAAATCCGGAGACTTTATTATTTAACATAATATTAATTATGAGAAAATCCTAGTAAACAAAAACAGCTTCCGATTCTGAAAGCTGTTTTATTATACTATTATACTATTTCAAAATTATACTATTTCAAAATTATTCAAAAACTTGTCATTACATTTCAAGGAGAATATTGTTGAATTTGTCATATTCTACCTGATACTCCGTTTTTTTAGTACGAAAGCGGAAATAAATATCTTTTAACGACTGAACGATTACCTTTTCATTGGGGTTTAGTTCATAAGCTTTTAACATAGGCTCTAAAGATAATTCGAATTGCTCTTCGGCTAATTTTAATAATTGCTCATATTTTTCAACCTGATTAACAGGAGTTTCTACAGCTTCGTTATTATATATTGCTGCTCTGTTAAAATAAAGTGCACCCAGTCCATAATAGCCAAAAAAGTAATTGGGGTCTATTTCGATTGCTTTTTTATAACACTCAATTGCCTTATTATAATCGTCTTCGCTTTTTGTATCGTCAGCTATTTTTTCATATAATGTACCTTCGGCATAAAATAAAGCTGCGTTATTCGGTTCTGTTGCTTTAACTTGCTCAATTAAAGGAAGTACTTTTTTTGGATCGTCTCCGGCAAACCTATAATAGTCAATCAAGCTTAACATAATCTGGGAATTTTCCGGAAACTTTTTTAAAGCTGCTTCCAATGTGGCTAATTGTTGTTCTTTTTTACCTTCTTCGCCATAAAGCATAGCCAGGCGTTGATAAGCTTCACCATTAAGCGTATAACCAATTTGTATGGCTTTGTTAAAATATTCTTCAGCAGTTTTGTTATCTTTTAATACATTGGCTGTGACACCTGTATAATAAATAACGAGAGAGTCTGTGATTCCAACTACAGGATTGGAAGTACAGGCTAATGATTGCTTAAAGTTTTTAAGGGCTGCATTAAAATCTTCGAGATTAAAACTATTGGTTGCCTTCGATTTATATTGATTAGACAGACGAATCATCCCTGCATTAATTTTTTTATTGCCCACACCCTTATCTTTTTCTAGTTTTATTGCTTCCATATAAGCATCGTAAGCTGTTTGCAAAGGATCTTCCACTTCTTTTTTGGTAACAACCCATGCTCTCAGCAATCCTTCTGCATCAAAATATAATTTCTTATCGGGATAAATTAAAATGGTATAATCTTCTTCTCCAATTTTATCAACCTCATTTCCTATTACTTTCTGATCGCGTAATACCAGATTAACTTCCATTTGAGACATTCTTTCCCAAAGGCTCTTAACCGGTTCATCAAAAATGTTTTGGAATAATTCAGCGCGCGAAATCCATGTTTTGGGATTTGTTTTTTTCTTTTCATTTTGAACATCTTCATCACTCGATTTGATTTTCTTTTCAAACTGAGCAAAAGCAACATTCACGCTAAGTAAAATAAATACCGCTAATAGTAGTTTTTTCATGATTATTTTTATTTAAACTTTTATTGTTATAAACATTTACATTGTATCTGCAATGCTGCAAAGTTAATTAATTTATGTAATTACAAATTATCTTCGCTGTTATTTTCGTCCGTTTCTTCAACTTTTTCTTCGCTCTTCCTTACTTTAGCTACAGCGGCAATTGAATCGCTATTTCGCAAGTTGATTAATTTTACGCCTTGGGTTGCTCTGCCAGTTATCCTCATATCCGATACGGCCAAACGTATCGTAATGCCCGATTTATTAATTATCATCAAGTCGCTTTCATCGGTAACATCCTTAATAGCTATAAGATTACCTGTTTTTTCTGTAATATTAAGCGTCTTGACACCTTTCCCGCCCCGGTGTATAATTCGGTAATCATCCAGGTCGGAGCGTTTACCATAGCCGTTTTCAGATACCACCAGAATATGAATATTTTTATCCTCAACACAAATCATGCCAATCATTTCATCTGTACCATCAATAGCCATTGCACGAACGCCTGCCCCGGTGCGTCCAATTGGGCGTACTTCTTCTTCGTTAAAACGAATTGCCTTGCCGTTACGCGCGGCCATTATAATTTCGCAACTTCCGTTAGTTAACCGTGCTTCCAGCAGTTCGTCATTTTCACGTATAGTAATGGCATTTACACCTGTCGAACGGGGGCGTGAATATTCTTCTAATCTGGTTTTCTTTATTATACCGCGTTTAGTACCTAATACTATATAATTATTGTGTATATAGTCGGAATCATTCATGTTTTTAACATTGATATACGCCATTACCTTATCTCCGGGTTCAATATTAATAACATTTTGAATGGCACGACCTTTTGAAGTTTTCGAACCTTCTGGAACATCATAAACCTTTAACCAGTAGCAACGGCCCTTTTGTGTAAAAAACAACATGGTGCTGTGCATATTGGCAACGTATATATGTTCAATAAAATCTTCGTCGCGGGTGGTACTGCCTTTCGAGCCTACCCCTCCCCTATTTTGCAAACGATATTCGTGCAAGGGTGTACGCTTGATGTACCCCATATGGGAGATAGTAATTACTACATCCTCATCGGCATAAAAGTCTTCCGGGTTAAATTCTTCAGCTGTATGAATAATATTGGTGCGGCGTTCGTCTCCATACTTGGCTTTTACCTCAAGCAGTTCGTCTTTGATTATTTTCATCTGCAAGGTTTCATCGGCCAGTATCTGACGGTAATATTCGATTTGTCTCATCAGTTCATTATACTCGTCATGTAGCCTGTCGCGTTCCAGTCCGGTAAGCTGGCGTAAACGCATCTCGATAATTGCAGAAGCCTGTATTTCACTTAACCTGAAATTTTCCATTAAACCAGTTTTGGCTTCATCTGGGGTTTTCGAGGCTCGTATCAAGGCAATTACTTCATCCAAATGGTCTAAAGCAATCAATAAGCCTTCTAATATATGGGCGCGCTTTTCGGCTTGTTCCAATTCGTATTTTGTACGGCGTATAATTACCTCGTGCCTGTGGCGTACAAAATATTTTATAAGCTTGCGTAAATTAAGCAACATTGGGCGGCCATCGACTAAGGCGATATTGTTAACCGAAAATGACGATTGAAGTTGGCTGTATTTGTATAAATTATTGAGTACTACATTGGCTACGGCATCCATTTTCAACTTGATAACAATACGCATACCGTTCCGGTCACTTTCATCATTAATATAAGCAATGCCCTCGATTTTTTTGTCGTTAACAAGCTCGGCAATTTTTTCAATTAATTCGCGCTTATTAATCATATACGGAATTTCGGTTACCACAATGGTTTCGCGTCCGTTGCCGGATACCTCAATATCCGTTTTCGAACGGATTATAATACGCCCGTTCCCTGTCTCAAATGCATCTTTAATTCCCTGATAACCGTAAATAGTGCCTCCTGTCGGGAAATCGGGACCTTTAATATAATGCAATAGTTCCTCAACACTTATATCTTTATTATCTATATATGCACATATAACGTCAACTACTTCGCTCAAATTATGGGGAGGCATATTGGTAGCCATCCCTACGGCAATACCCGATGCTCCATTAATTAAAAGCATGGGGATTTTGCTGGGCAATACGGTAGGCTCTTCAAGCGAATCATCGAAGTTTAAACTGAAATTTACGGTATTTTTATCCAAATCGGACAAAGTTTCTTCGGCTATTTTACGTAAACGGGCTTCGGTATAACGCATTGCAGCAGGCGAATCGCCATCAACCGAACCGAAGTTACCCTGTCCGTCAACCAACATATAGCGCATACTCCAGGGTTGGGCTAAACGTACCATTGCCATATATACCGAACTATCTCCGTGTGGGTGGTACTTACCTAATACTTCACCTACAATACGAGCCGATTTTTTATAAGGACGGTTGGATGCCAAGCCTAATTCGGACATTCCGAATAAAACCCTGCGATGCACAGGCTTCAATCCGTCCCGTACATCGGGCAAGGCTCGTGAAACAATAACCGACATTGAATAATCAATGTAAGCCGTTTTCATTTCCTCCTCAATATTGATTCGGATAATTCTTTCATTATTATCTATCATATTTCTTTTTTAATAATCCCTATGTTTAAGGTAATATATTATATTTCACTTTTTTATACAATAAAAACAGGGTTTTTAGGTCTGGAAAAAGAATTGCTAAGTTACTCAAAATTTATATGTAAACGGCATCAAATAAAGTTAATTTTTCATTATTATTAATATATTGAAAATAGGTAATATACATAAGCATAAACGCATTAGCAATATAAGTTTACAATAGCATGATAACGTGCAGTATTTAAATTATTTAAACTTGATGAAATCATTTTTCTTACAAAATATTGTTTAAAGATATTTTCGACTGCACTTACAATCGATTCCAAAGACAATGTTGTCCCCATCATATTTACCTGTGCCGTTCGATATTGAAAGCCAAAAACAGATATTTTTAGATGTTGAATTATATGACAATTAATTTTACTTATATTTAACTAGTTGATATAAATATAGTTATGAATTTACATTCGAGTTCAATCAACAGGGACACCAACGATATATTGTGGGCGAGGTAAATGCGTTTACCGGTAAAATTTACCATATAGCCGATGAGCAATCGGAAATATTCATCCATTACCGGAGCAATGGCCGTTACGATTTAAATGGTGGAGAAGAAATGTTATGGATATCGGAGCGTGACGGTTGGCGACATATTTACCTGATATGCGGTAAAACGGGGCAGGTAAAGCGCCAGCTAACAAAGGGAGAATGGGTTGTGTGTACAATTGATTATGTTGATAGAACAAATAAAATAATTTATTTTACAGCCTTAGGCTTTAATGAGGACAAAGATCCGTATAACTTTCATCAATGTAGAATTAATAAGGATGGCCGCAAATTTATGGATATGACTCCTGAAAATGCTAACCACATCATCAACTTTTCTAAAAATCGACAATATTTTGTTGATGTATATTCGCACCCCGATTTACCGCCGGTTAGTCAAGTAAAACGCACATCTGATGTTACAATTATAGCCGAAATCCAGCATTGCATCATTAGCGATTTGGTGGTGGAAGGCTGGCAAATGCCCGAAATGTTCCATGCAAAAGGCCGTGATGGAAAAACCGATATCTGGGGTAATATTATCCGTCCATCGAATTTCAATGCTACAAAAACCTACTCTGTTATCGAAATGATATATACAGAAGCATATGATTTGCATGTCAATAAGAATTTTCGCCCGGCATACCATCTGATTTCACGTTTGGCCGACTTAGGTTTTATTGTTGTTTCGATTGATGGTATGGGTACATTCAAGCACTCGAAGGCTTTTCACGATGTTTGCTGGAAAAACTTGAAAGATGTCGGTTTCCCCGACAAGAAACTATGGATAAAATCCGCCGCTGAAAAATATTCGTACATGGATATATCGAAAGTCGGTATTTACGGCTGGTCGACAGGTGGGCAAAATGCTATGGGCGCTTTATTGTTCCACAACGATTTTTATAAAGTGGTTGTTGCCTTTTGCGGTTGCCACGATAACTGGATGGACAAAATATGGCGGAATGAACAATGGATGGGGTATCCTATAGATGAGTCGTATAGCGCCTGCTCGAATGTTAATAATGCACATTTATCTTCCGGGTAAAGGACACAGCTTGGGCGGAGCTTTTGAAATGCGCCAGATGCATGACTTTTTTGTGAAAAACTTGCTGAACCAGAACCCTCCCGAATGGGAATAATTGGAAATGGTATCAGGTAGTGGCATCAAGTGTCAAGATTTTTTAAATTGGATATGCAATATGCAAAAAATCACAATACGCTGTACACTACACACATATCTCTTTTCACAATTAAAAAATCAACATCTTTATCTCAGAACCTGTTATGGAATTTAATTCAGATACGGTTAATGAATATTCTGATCATCTATAATTGTGTGTGTTTAACAGGAATCCATTAATTTCTCATAGTTTCTTGAACTTCTCTTCTTGAATAGGATATCCAAGTTAAAGCCTTTTCTATAATCTATCTTTTAGCTAATACTTTAAATTTAATTTGTTCATTTCTTCTTATAAATTCCAGTGTTTGTCCACGATATCCGTCATTGGCAATTAGGACTTTCATACTTCCCTGAAATTTATCTTTTAATAGAGGAAATACCCTGGATTATTATAGGCACTTTAATTTGCCTTTTATTGGCACTTGCACATGAGGCTAATATTCAAGATTGCAATACCATTAAGAGCGTTTTCTTCCTTTTGTTTTTTACCAGCATCATAGTCCTCTTCCTGAGTGCAAGGATGAGTTGTTTTTTACCGATCGACTGTCTATTTTGAAGGGAGGTAGGTTTCAAACGTTTTATCGGTATAAAAAATCATAACACATTCAACCGTTTTAGTATTAACAGGTATATCCGTTACATTTTTTATTGCAGATGAATGAATTTCAGATGTTTCATTTTGATTTTCTTTTTGTAATTCATTTACTGGTTCTTTATCCTGCACATTTTCTTTTTTGGCATTTTTATCATCAATAGGGAATAGCGTAAGGCTGTATGCCTCGCGGTACATGCTGCCTTTCCCTAAAAGGAACCAGTCGGGGCTTATTTGAGGAAATTTTATTAAAACTTTCTCGATAAATTCAAATCCGGGATTATTACGGCCCGATAAAATATGTGAAATATTTGACCGCTGTACGCCCAGCATATCGGCTAACTTGGATGGAGTTAACCGTTCTGCATCTATTAATTGTCGTACTCTGCTATTCATTTTTGTAAATCAGTATCAATACAAATATAAACATAATTTTGATTACATTTGTTAATGTAATGAATTTATTTTTGTAAACATTATGAGCGCAACATAGAAACATATAGAGTTAATGGATAAGTTACTTATTGTTTAGATATTTACTCAATAATTCTTTATATAGATTATAAATTATAACTAGTAATCAGTTTGATAGTATATCAACGAAATAGTTTGTAAATAGCTTTAATAAAGCAAGAAAAATGGCTGATAAATAAATATATATAGATTATAAATGATTATTTTTGAAGCTATAATTCTAATAAAGGGCTAAATTCTATATTTTTATATGAATTAATACTTGAAATTAATTATTTAATGAACTGATTTTAATAGTATTAAATTATTAAAAGTATTGATTTACATTTGTGAAGAATGTGATTCCTTCATATATTCAGAATAGTAAACTCATCTTGTAAATACGCTTTATTATAATTACGATGATGTACATTTGTGACATAATATATTTAAATTTGATTATAATTGTAAACCGAAATGAATCACTAAAAATCGACACGGTTATAAACCGGCATGGCAGGTATAATTATAAGTTTATAATCTAAATTTTTGTAAACATTCCGGATTACCATGGCAACCGCAGCAAAATTCCATCTATTTTATAAATATATGATTATAAAAATATTGTAATTTAATTCATTTTGTTTGGATAGATAATAATTATCATAATATTATATTGTTGATATTTTTTAGTACGGTTGCCCTGCCGGATTACGGTGTAAGTATCAATTGCTGTTTGGAAATCTTATTTTCGCTCATTGTCAGTACAGTATATTTTTTCTAGGATGGGAGTATATAAACCGTTACATGGGGAAGCGCATCAGCTTTTTATCAGATAGAAAACGTTCCTACTTTCTGTAAGGTTAAAATACTACAGTTAGTCAGGAGTATTACCGCCAAAGAAGTTTTTCGTCTGCATTCCGAAGTTAAGAAAGTTTTTTGGTGCGGATAATTTTGGAGTGATTTTTATGAGGCTACAGCTTGTCGTTATGGCGATGCGGCAACAATACAATTATATGTTCAGAGGCAATGCGGAGAATAAGGATACAAAAATTTTCACAGTCAACAGTTAACCTTGTTTTAATATCTCGTAGCTCTGCTGCAAAGAGTTTATTGCATAAAACTAAAGCCCCAACTCCTACTTTTACAAAACAAGATACCTTACATTATGTTAAATAAAAAGAATGAGATTTTTATAAACCTATATATAGAAGGAAATAATAAATATGAAAAGTAAAATTAATAAAAAAGGACAGATTTTTAATCTGTCCTTTTTTAAACCTAATCTAAAACCTTAACCTATGAAAAAAACACTTGCTTTTTTCGAAAACAAAAGTACATTATCTTTTGGTATCTAACAAACTATTCTTAGTTAATAAGTATTAAAATATAACTTTTGAACATTTAACAACCACCTGCAAAGTAGGTTGATTTAGTAAAAAGATGAAAGCAAAGCCTTCAAAGTGCTTCTTTTAAACTTGGTCAAACAAAGTAGAGTTATTGCTGCTGTTCTCCTCTTTTTGTCTTGCTTTTTCTCCAAAACAGGATTTTTATTCTAAAAGTTTCGCTGTGATGTATTGGAGGATAAGGCAGAAATTATATCTATGGATTTAGTTATACTCTCTAACTTTTTGTAAAGGACTTTGCATTGTGGATTTCATCAAGCTAAAAACAGACAAGTTGCTTCTTCCTTTAGTTTATCGAATGGCTCATGATCGCGAAACATCTTCAACGACAAACGAACCCGTTCCTAACTATAGCCCCTTATTTTTTAAAAACCTCTGTAATGTTGACATAGAAACTTTTATATTGTGTTGCATTTCTAACAAATACAGTATTATTGCAAGGTTGCGCTTATGCTCTTCCATCATTTTTTTGAGTTCTTCCTCAATTCCTGCCAGTTTAACCTTGGCTCCAGCACCTTTAGCTACTCTCAAAGCAGAATATTTACCCTCTCCTTGAGCTGTTTCCCACGCGTCATATAAATGGTAAAGCGTGTTACGATGTATTTTGAATATTGAACATATCGATTTTACAGAATAATTGTCGTTTGACAAAAGTAAAAGGAAACTGCGTCGGCGGACAACAGCATTGTCGCTGATTTTGCACAAATGTTCTAATCTAGCCTTCTCTGCTTCTGTTAGTTTTATTACCCTCATATCATATTTGCCTATTTAAATATACGAAATATTATTAAAAATAATTAATTAAATACTTTAAATTACTACAATTTGACTAGTCTTTATATTAATAAAAGAATAAATACGCCAAAGCAATGGCGGCAATAATTCCGGCAAGGTCGGCAATCAGGCCTGCACCAATAGCATAGCGTGTACGTTTAATACCTACCGAACCAAAATAAAGTGCTACGATATAAAACGTAGTATCGGCTGCCCCTTGAAACAGGCATGATAACCGGCCTACAAAACTATCGGAGCCGTATGTGGTCATGGCTTCCACCATTATGGCTTTTGCACCGCTGCCGCTCAAAGGTTTCATAAAGGCAGTAGGCAAGGCAGGTACAAAATCGGTATTAAAACCCAACATATTGAAACACCATGCCATACCGTTAATCAAATAATCCATAGCTCCTGAAGCCCGAAACACGGCAATACCTACCAGCATGCCAACCAAATAAGGTATTACTTTGATAATAATATTAAATCCCTCTTTGGCTCCATCGATAAAAGCTTCGTAAGCATTTACTCGCTTGATTAATGCCCCTGCCAAAAAGCCTATAATGATAATCAGCAAAATAAGGTTGCTGCTGATTTTCGATACGGTTTCGATTTGCTCTTTATCTAGTGTGCGGAAATAGATAATAAGCCCGACAATAAATGCGGTTATTCCTCCCAGCCAGGCCAGTACGGTTTTATTGAACAAGTTGATTTTTTGTTTTACCGAAACTACGATCAATCCGGCCAATGTTGAGCAAAAAGTAGCTATAAGTATAGGAATAAACACATCAGTAGGACTTGCCGACCCCAAGATAGCCCGTTGTGCCAGAATTGATACTGGGATAATCGTCAGTCCCGATGTATTAAGCATCAAAAACATGATTTGTGCATTCGAGGCGCGCTCCTTATGTGGGTTCAATTCCTGCAAGCTTTGCATTGCTTTTAAGCCAAGTGGGGTAGCGGCGTTATCTAGTCCAAGCATATTGGCCGAAAAATTCATCAGCAACTGTCCCGAAGCCGGATGTCCTTTCGGAATTTCGGGAAAAAGCTTGTTAAAGAAAGGGCCTATAATCCGGATCAGCACATTTACCGCACCTGCTTTTTCGCCAATGTTCATAATGCCTAACCACAACGTCATAATTCCGGTAAGCGGCAGGGCAATATCCATGACGGCCATTTTCGAGGCATCGAACGTACTGTCGATAATACGCTTAAATACATCTGCATCTCTAGTAAAAGCAAAAGTTATAACAGCTACAACAAATGCTATTACAAAAAAACCTATCCAGATGTAATTTAAAGTCATGCAATACTAAGGTATAAGAATGTGCGAATATATATGTTTATGCTTTATATCCTGATAATTAATGCTTAAAATGATACATCAGGGAAGAAACTGATATGCTTTTTAAATGCAACAAAATACACTAAAATCCTGTTTTGTTTGAATGTCGGCATGCTGTAACTGTTAAGTTCTTCAGCTCCCTGGTACTGTTTCTTTTACGAGATTATAAATTACAGTCAACTCCTTCCCGATATCTGTATGAAATAACGCGATATACTCACTTATCGTCTTAATAACAAGTTTTTCCATAGTTTTGTTTTTAGCTTAAAATCTCAAGATAAACCTCATTGCCTATCATTATAGGTATATCGTTTTTATTTACAATCTTACTTTTAACATCAATTGTTTCGAAAGCTCCGAAAGGCGATAAATCGCCGATATCTTCAATTATAAACGATGATGTCAATTCACCATTGACATTCAACTTTTCGCTACGGCGTACCCCGATATCGCATGTATATTCCTTATCATTTTGCTTTAAAATTGCATTTTTATAAATGATATCAAAAATACCTTCCTTAAAATTAACAGGAATCTGCTTGTAATTTGATATATCTTCCTGCTGAATGCTATTTGTAGCTATGGCGTAAAATGCAGAGATTAACAGGATAAAATTTAGTTTACGAGCTAAATTACGTTCAAGGTCATTCTTACGACCACCCGACTCAATAAGTACTGTTGCCGCACCCAGGCTTTGGAAATGTTCGCCAAAAGCACGCGGCTCGTAATTGTCTTTCCATTTGCCGACACAACCCGGAATATATTGTTGCAGAACGTTATTAAAAAAACATACCAGTTGCATCGACCGATAACGTTTTTCGGGGATGGTATCCTTATCATCAACCGATGGCGCCAGCAACGAAATGGTTGCCGGGTTAGCAGTAGCTCCCGCCGAATAATAACTGGCCTGATCGTGCAAATTAAAAGCATATGTGGGTTTTATACTTTTGAAAATATTTTGAAGTAATTGCCCCTCAACAGTTATATTCCGCAAAGCATCGCGGTTCATGTCAATATACTGTGCCGTACGCCGTTGCCACCGCATAGCCCCATCCGGGTTCAGCATCGGAACAAAACAAAGGCTGAAATTTTGGAGGATTGTTTGCCGTACAGCCTCATAACCATCGTTATCGGCATTTAAAAAAGCGAATACATCGAACAAAGCGCGTGTAGCCGTACTTTCGTCTCCATGCATCTGGCTCCATAACAATATATTTATTTTACCTTTACCTGCCGTTATGCTAAATATTTCGCGTCCTTCAAACGATTCTCCTAATAAACCAGCAGTTAATGTTCTGCCAGTAGCTTGCCGAGAGATGGTTTCCTTCAGTTTGTCAGGTGTAATATATCTCGATTCAAATCCTGTTTGGTAATAGTTATCATATTCATTAAAAAGCTTTTTATGTAACTCGTTTGCAGTCATATATAAAAGTCTGAATGATTAAGTAATCAAAACAATTTGTTATTGTTTTTGTGTAGTTGTAAGTTATTTAGCGATAAATAATACGATGTTCAATCATCAGTTTACAATACTTAAAAGCTAAAGCCGATATTAAACATTATGCCTAAATTAGCATAGGTATCCTTATGGCTTATATTATTTATATTCTCTTTATACTGATAGGTTTTTGCAAATGTACCTATTGAGGCCACCAATTTGCCAAAACGTACGCCAACCGAAATGTTCGACCATAAACCCCCGTTTATTTCCTTTGTTTTGGTTACGGCCGCACGCCAACCTGCCGAAACACTTACAAATGGAGTTATTTGATTGTCTTTTAATGTATAACGATAGTTGGCAAAAATCGGAATATATCCATAAGGGCCATTACCATCGATATATCCTTCGCCCTCGAAACCAACGCCGATGCTAGCAAAATGTTTTTGATTAAATGCGATGCCCTGGCTTAATGTTACTCCATAACCTAAACCCAGTTTGGTGTTTTTAGTTTGCATGCTTATCGCAAAGCCTGTTTCTAGTATACAGGCGTAACGCACATTACTCTTTGAGTTAATTAGTTTCGGGAATTTTTTATCGGCTTTGGGGGTTATTTTTTCCGGAGCAAAAGAATCCTCAGTCCCATTCTGGTATCTTATTTTCAAAATATCCGATTTAGGCTCAGTGTATGTCGGGCCTTCATGGTTCTCAAAACGTTTGTATTTTATGTTTTGCGAATCTATTTCAATTACTTTGGCTTTTGTTTCGCTGCCATCCTTGCGTATAATTATATCCTGGGCAATGGCACCCATGGTAAATATTAATGCCAGCATGAATAGTACCAGCTTTTTCATAACTATTCCACTTTTTGAAAATAGAGTTCATCCCAATACTCCATAGCCCGCCGAGTGTAAGGTATGACAATTGTGCCTCCTACAATATTGGCTATGGCAAAAATCTCCATCATCTCGATAGTGTTAACACCTTGTTCATAACATTTTTCGAGATGGTATTTAATACAATCGTCGCAACGCAGTACCATTGATGCTACCAAGCCCAGCATTTCTTTGGTTTTGCTCGATAATGCACCTTCAGCATAAGTATTGGTATCCAGATTAAATAAACGCTTTATAATAAGATTATCATGGCTTAGTAAGCGTTCGTTCATTTTAGCCCGGAACTCTCTGAATTCTTTTAACTTATCATTCATATACACTACTGCATTTTACGTAGTAAAGGTATAAAAAATTGTTGATTTATAAATCAAGCAGGGCAAATGCACTAAAAAATATCACCAATATAATATTCTGATAATATGTGAGTTAATAAAATGATATTTTTAATATTATCTATCCAAACAAAATGAATCAAATTACAATATTTTTACAATCAGATATTTATAAAATAGATGAAATTTTGCTGCGGTTACCCTGGCAAATGCATGAAAAAAACAATCAAACATCAAATTATCGATGTAGTAAAATTTTGATTTATACCCAACCGTTACCATATTATCATCCTGAACGAAGTGAAAAATCTGAAAAATAGATACTTTCTTTCACTCAGCATGACAACGAGATAGCGGTTTTATATTAGCGCTCATTGTAAGAGTAAAACCCAAAGTAATCGTTCGCTATGCTCAGAACTGAGCTTGCGAATTCGCTGAAGGTAATGACAAAATACCGATTGAAATAATAAAAAACCGGAAACAAACTTCCGGCTCGTACATTATTGCTCAAACAATCTTATTTATTTTCTTCTGAAACAGATGCTTGTTTGAATATTTTAATGCTAACATCACTTTTTTCCTCATTCATTTCAACTTGTAAGGTATCACCGGGTTTTAATTCTTCTCGAATAATAGCCTCGGCCAAAGGATCTTCAAGGAATTTCTGGATGGCACGTTTTAAGGGGCGTGCACCAAACTGGCCATCATAACCTTGTTCGGCTATAAAATCCTTAGCCTCATCGGTAAGCTCGATGTTATAACCCAAATTGATGATACGGTTAAACAAGCCTTTTAACTCGATGTCGATAATCCGGAATATATCTTCTTTCGTCAACGGATTAAACATTATCGTATCGTCAATGCGGTTCAAAAACTCGGGTGCAAACGTACGGCGCAACGATTTTTCGATAATCCCCTTGATGTTTTCGCTGATGGTTTGCTCGCGCTTGATAGCTGTGGAAAAGCCTACGCCTTGCCCAAACTCCTTCAACTCGCGGCTACCAATATTGGATGTCATTATTAC
>JAISFN010000111.1 GCA_031263585.1 Prevotellaceae bacterium
TAATAAGGCTTTTAAAGGGGAACTATCCGCCGTTTTTACGTGGCTAAACCGCCGTCCGCTAACGGTAGGCGGGTTTAGTTTCAGCTAAGCCTGCTGAAAGCATAGTTGTTTAAAAATGATGACATTAAACCACAATATTTGGAAAATAATAGATAAGTTCTCAAAATTACAGCATCAATCCCAACGATACTATTAACCCGAGGGTATTGTAAGCATGCAAAATATTTATGAATATTGCCGTTTGGTTAATATATAAAAGCCTGTAGCTGTTTATTTTGCTTTCTGTTTCAATTGCTCCATGTTGCTTAGCGGAAGGCTTAGATAAAACGTTGTTCCTACGTTTTCCCTGCTTTCGAAGCTGATTTTCCCTTTATTTATTTTAACAAAGTCGCGTACCAGCACCAGCCCCAAGCTCGAACCGGTTTCCTTAGCCGTACCTGCTTGTGAAACTACCTGCGATGTAAAAATAGTAGCCTGTTTGCTTTCTGGAATACCCACTCCGGTGTCGCTAATACTTATAACCGCATAAGTACCATCGGCGGGAATATAAGCGCTCAGGCCTTGTCGAACAACGGCGCGGCGCTTAATTACACTTACGCGTACGACGGGCTTGGACGCCTGACCTTGGGAGCCTCGGCAAGCTTTGCGGAAAACGGCATCACGTACGACCGCAACGGCAACATAACAGGACTTGTATGAACGGGTGGCAACTATGCCGACACTTATAGCTATACGTACAACGGCAACAAGCTTGCGGCGCTGCGGGAAAGCCCGAACAAAGCCAGATATATAAGTTTACGTACGACCATACCCTGAGGCTTAGCCAAATAAGCCTTAAAATGAACAGCCAGGCCTAGGTCATCATGGCGCAGAACACCTACGATGAAACGGGAAGGTTGATAGGTAAAAAGATGAACAACCGCGCGGACATGGCAAGCGACTACGGCTATTCTGAAGCAATATATAAAGCCTCTACCCAAAGGCAGAGGCTTTAATTACATAATCCGGATAGCAGCTAGTTATTCGGGTAATGTTTCATCTTTAATAGCACGATATATACCTAAGTCTTGCATATCAAAATCCATAATGAATGAATAACGTGCACCGTTTTCGGCCACAGCGCGCTTGATAAACACATTGGCCGAAATTACATAATCGTCACTGCGTTGCGAGTCGAGCAATAACAGGTAGCCCATAATAATATGCCCGGCCATTTCAACCAGACGGCGTGCATGGATGTCGAGATACTCGGTATCTTTCTCCTTGGTAACTTCCTCTACGGCTTTTGCATAATCGCCTGTTAATTGTACAAGCAATTTTTTCAAATATTCGTGTTCGGCTTTAACTATTGTTTCTTCGTATTGGCGGATGCGGTTCAAAAATGTTCCGGTAGTAACCCCGCGTATTGCCGCTACAACTTGCAACTGTGATGTACCCTCGTAAATAGTTGTAATACGGGCATCGCGGTAAATACGTTCGATGGGATAATCTTTCATAAAGCCCGAACCGCCGTGTATTTGTAACGAATCGTATGCCAATTGATTGCTGTATTCGCTTGAAAATAATTTCACCAAAGGTGTATATACATCGGCAAGCTTTTGATATTCTTTTTGTTCAGCCCGTTCTTCGGGTGTTAATTTACGATCCTCGGCAATAAGGTTATAAGCTTTGTACACATCTATAAAGCGAGATGTTTCGTACAATAACGAACGTGAGGCTTGCAGTTTGGCTTTCATTAAGCCCAGTATTTCGTAAACCGCCGGGAAATTAATAATTGTTTTACCGAATTGCGCCCGCTCGTTGGCATATTTCAGGGCTTCGCGATATGCAGCCTCGCAAATACCTACCGATTGAGCGCCGACACCCAAACGCGCCCCATTCATTAACGACATTACATACTTTATAAGCCCCATTTTACGGTCGCCCACCAGTTGCGCCGGAGCATTGGTAAACACCAGCTCACAAGTGGGCGAACCCTTAATACCCAACTTGTTTTCGATACGGCGAACTTTAACGGCATCATGTTTTTTATCGTATACAAAATACGACAACCCGCGTGCGTCGGTTGTCCCTTCTTCCGACCGTGCCAATACCAACTTGATGTCGGCATCACCATTGGTAATAAAACGTTTAACGCCATTCAACAACCATACTCCCTGTTTTTCATTCCAGGTGGCTTTTAACATTACAGCCTGCAAGTCGCTACCGGCATCGGGTTCGGTTAAGTCCATCGAACATGTATCGCCCTTATTGATTCGGGGCAAAAACTCGTCCTTAATTTCTTTCGATGCAAATTCGTGGATGGTTTCGGCACAATCCTGCAAACCCCAAATGTTTCCAAAACCGGCATCGGCACGCGATACTAGTTCGGCCGCAATAACATACGGAACCATAGCAAAATTCAATCCGCCATACTCACGGGGTAACGACATGCCGTACAATCCGGCTTTTGTTAAAGCTTCGTGATTTTCCTGTGTTCCGCGGGCATATTTAACATGTCCGTTGATAACCTGAGGTCCTTCGTGGTCAACACTCTCGGCATTTGCCCAGATAATTTCGCCGCAAATCTCGCCGATTATTTCCATCGTACGATCGTAGCTGTCAATGGCATCCTCAACATCAACCGGAGCATAATCAAATTTATCTTTATCAGT
This sequence comes from Prevotellaceae bacterium, assembly GCA_031263585.1. GTDB lineage: Bacteria > Bacteroidota > Bacteroidia > Bacteroidales > UBA932 > JAISFN01. The sequence continues at coordinate 2,655 of JAISFN010000111.1, forward strand.
AAAGCCTTTTTCTTTAAGCTCCACAATTTTCTTCATCAAAGGATGCCCCAAATGGAACTTAAGGTCTTTATTATCGGTATAAAAATTAGCCATATTTTTATTTTTTAATTTACTTGTTTATAATTTATTACAGAAGATATGTTGTAAATAACGCGTGTAAACTTTCGACATCGGCATTGCTTATTTTGCGCTTCGGTATAATATAAGCCGATGCCTGCGACAGGTACAAATAAAAATAATCTCTGGTTTCGTCAGCTTTAGGTATGGTACTCCATAAAATGCTGCTGTTGGCAGCAGCTGTTTTAACATCGAAACCCGTATTGGTAAATCTCATTTCGAAAGTGCCGAACATTATTTCGTTACCGGGTTTCGAAAGTATTTTCTTTGTGCGGTTTAACGTTAACCGGATAAAAAGTTTGGGCATAAAAACAACCCACAAGACAGATATAACAATCAGAAAGATTATAAATGCGATGTCGAGTCGATTATACCTGTCGTAAAAACCTACGAAACCGAATACAAGGATGAACAGCGGAAATAAATATGTTATCATACGTTTAGCTTTTACCATCGCCGGATTTGTATTGACATAATGCCGCTGAAACGACATCATATCATCCATATCTATGTCGAAGTTAATCGTCATTCTATTTACTGTTCTTCTTATAATATTTAATCATTTTCGGTATTACATCGGCAATATCACCGGTAATTGCATAATCGGCAATCTGGTTAATCGGAGCATTGGGGTCGTTGTTTATTGAGATAATCATAGCCGATTCCTGCATCCCGGCGGTATGTTGTACTTGCCCTGATATACCGCAAGCAATATATAATTTTGGACGTACGGTTACGCCTGTTTGCCCTACCTGGCGTGCATGGTCAACAAAACCGGCGTCAACGGCGGCACGCGAAGCGCCTACTTCACCACCCAATACGGAGGCCAGTTCGAACAATAAATTGAAGTTCTCTTTCGAACCGACACCATATCCGCCCGATATGATAATGGGTGCATCTTTAATATCGATTTTACGCTCCTCGATATGCCGTTCGATAATTTGAACCACAAAATCGGTATCCGATACATATTTCGAAACATCTACCTGTTTTACTTCACCTGTTTTGGCATACTCGTACACCTCTTTGCGCATCACGCCTTCGCGTACGGTAGCCATTTGCGGACGGCAATCGGGATTGATAATCGTCGCAATAATATTTCCCCCGAATGCCGGACGTATTTGATATAAAAGATTTTTATACTCGTTTCCTTTAGTGTCGCTGTGGTCGCCAATTTCAAGGCTTGTACAGTCGGCCGTTAAACCGCTTTTTAAAGCTGAGGATACACGGGGAGCCAAATCGCGTCCTAAAGTTGTTGCGCCGAACAGGGCTATCTGGGGTTGTTCCTCTTTAAAAATGCCTACTACAATTGATGTATGGGGCAATGTTAAATACGGGGTTAAACGGGCATCGTCGGCAATGTGTACGATATCGGCGCCATAACGGAACAATTCCGCTTCAACACCGCTTAATTCGTGCCCGATTGCCAAAGCTTCGACCGAGCAGCCTAACTGGTTTGCCAACGACCGACCTTTGGTTAATAATTCCAGGCTTACGTCGGCAACTTTACCTTTCTCTATTTCACAATATACAAATATGTTATTCATAATTCTGATTTCAATGTTTTGATGTTAAGGTGTTAATGATAAATAGTTAATTGTAATGCAACAAAACGCTTAACCATTAACAAATAAATTAACCGATTGTGTGATTTTCAATCAATTCTTTCATCAGCGATTCGATGTCGCTGTCGGTTGCCTGCAAACGTTTTGCCTCCTTTGCATGGAAAACAACATTTTCAATCTTTTTCACCTTGGTCGGCGAACCTTTCAGCCCGAACTGATTTTCTTCACCTTCGATATCGGTAACACCCCACTCGGCAATACGCAAGTAACAACGGTCGTTAACCAAATTTGCATAATAATCGGTATCCTGCTCTTGTAACTCGCTCATGGTTTTAGCATGTTTGTATTTCATCAGGAATTTGGCATTGCGCGGGCGGCATTCGGGAGCCGAAGTATTAACGGTAATAACTATGGGTAAAGCACACGTAACCACTTCTACACCATGCTCAAGCCGACGTTTAACGGTTATTTTATCACCGGTGCACTCTAAAATCTCTTCGGCATACGTTACCTGGGGCCAGTCCAGTTTTTCGGCTACCTGCGGGCCCACCTGTGCCGTATCACCGTCAATAGCCTGACGGCCGGCAATAATAATATCCGGATCCAGTTTTCGTACAGCACACGATAAGGCATAAGATGTGGCAAGCGTATCGGCGCCGGCAAATTTACGATCGGTAAGTAAAATACCTCCGTTAGTCCCTCTGAATAATCCTTCGCGGATAATTTCGGCAGCGCGCCCGGGTCCCATAGTCAAAATATGAATGGTCGATCCCGGATTTTTATCTTTCAAACGTAAAGACTGCTCCAAAGCGTTAAGGTCTTCGGGATTAAAAATTGCAGGCAAGGCTGCACGGTTTACCGTTCCGTCGGCTTTCATCGCGTCCTTCCCCACATTGCGAGTATCGGGTACTTGCTTGGCTAACACTACAATCTTTAATGGTTTGGTCATAAAAAGTCGGTTTAAAATTATTATTGATGTTAATTATTATCGTAAAATTTGTGACTTGTTAATGGTTAATCGTGAAAAGTGAAATGCAATACGTGTACAGCGTATTGTGACTCCTCTCATATCTCACTACTCATCTCACATATTCGATCAAAAAATTTGATACCATTATCTCATTAGTAAATAGGCATATTAACATATTAATATCAGGCTTCGGCGGGTTTATTACCAAAACCCATAGGCATAACGGGCGTGCCCGGAATTTCGCCCAATTTAATAGGGCCATGCGATGCCTCGTACTTGGCAATATTGTCTTGTAATGCAAGCAACAGACGTTTAGCATGTTCGGGGGTAAGAATGATGCGGCTTTTTACCGATGCCTTAGGCAAACCGGGCATCATGCGTACAAAATCAATTACAAACTCCGAGGAGGAATGCGATATAATTGCCAGATTAGAGTATGTCCCTTGAGCTACCTCTTCATTTAGCTCGATATTAATTTCATTTTTTTGTTCCATCTGTCAAAATTTTAAGAAGGTAAAGATACAAAAAACTATTAATTGGAATATAGTTTTGTTAATATGTTGATTGCCTTAACTAATCTCTTTGCAGTCAATTTCTATGATTATCTTTCCCTGGTATTTTAATGACTTTATATCGATTACAATAAGGCGACGTTAAACTCTCCCTGTATAATCGCGCGAACAGTTAGGGTCGCCCAGTTCCGCATCTTTCAATACTTTGGGCGGAGCCTTAACAACAGCTTTATTCTTCCATTTACCGGTAAGGTAATAAATCCAAGCACCTATCATTCCCAGCCCCCATCCTATGGGTATCGACCACCAGATTCCCTTTTCACCAATTTGTTGCGACAGGAAATAAGCAACGGGTAAACGTATCAGCCACAGTGAGAAAAGTGTTGTAAACATAGGAATTACAGTTGCCCCGGCCCCCCGCAACAAACCATTAATTACAAACATAGTTGAGAACAGAATATAAAACGAACATACAACCACCAGATACTCATGTCCGATTCGTACAACTTCCTCAATATCTTTTTCATTCGGGTCGATAAACAAGCGCATGATGGAATCGCCGAAAAATACCACAACAACCGTAAGTACGGCACATATTACCGCCGACATAATAAGCGTGGAACGAAAACCGTTTTTTATACGCTGAATATGGTTGGATACCAAATTTTGTCCGACAAAAGCCGATAAAGCCGCCGAAAAGTTCATGGCCGGCATTGACACAAACGAGTCGATGCGGCTTGCTGCGGTATAAGCTGCAATTACATTAACACCGAACCCATTAACAACCGACATCAGCGCCATGCTGCCGATACCCACAAAGGTTTGCTGGATACCCGAGGGTAAACCAATCCGCAAGGATTGCTTGAAGATTTGCCAGTCGAAAACCGGCTTAAAAAATGAAAATCGTGATAACGAGTGTGTTTTATTAAGATACCATACCGCCAGTAACCATGATGTAGCATACGCTATTACCGTTGCCCAGGCAACACCTTTTATACCCCAGCCAAACCCGAGAACAAATAGAAAATCGAGTCCGAGGTTTACAAAAATGGATACAAATAGGAAATAAAGCGGAGTTTTTGAATCGCCCATACCCCGCAATACCGACGATACCGCATTATACCCGAAAAGGGCGAACATACCCATCATGTTTATATTCAAATAACTTTTGGCATCGACCATTAATTCGGCCGGTAGCGACATCACGTTCAGGATAGGGGTGCTCAATATAATTCCTAATAAGCCGAATATAAAACCGGCTACAACCAAAAATACCATTAACGTATCAGAAGCTCGCTTCACTTTATCGAATTGTTTTATACCGAAATACTGGGATATTACCACCGTGCCGCCCATACCCACACCAATAACCAGGGCTACAATTGAAAACATAATAGGGAAAGAGGCACCAACCGCAGCCAATGCCTCTTTACCTATATATTTGCCAACAATTATGCTATTGATTATCTGGTATAATTGCTGAAAAACGTTCCCTACAAACATGGGCAAAGCAAAGTTCCAAATTAATCGGGCTTCGTTTCCTTTTGTTAAATCTTTCACTAAATTTTGATATGCGATGTGTGTATTGAGATATGTGATAAATATTCGCATATCGCATATCTGAATATGCACATCGAATTAAATATTTATTTTAATTTCAATTCTTCAATAATACGGTTAATTTTTTCGGATGCTGCAGTATTGGCATTTTCATAACCAGCAATATCTTTTAATTCTTCGCGAACGCCGAAATAAAACTTGATTTTAGGCTCGGTTCCCGAAGGACGTATCGAGAGTATGGTATTATCAACCGTTACAAACTGCAATACATCCGATTTGGGCAAGTGCATTGTATAATGTAAGTCGCTAATCATATCAAAGCATTCCTGCTCCATAAAATCTTTTACCAATACAACTTGTGAACCGTCAATTGATTGCAGTGGAGATTGGCGGAAGTTTTCCATCATCCGTTGGATTTCCTCAACACCTTCCTTCCCTTTTTTGGTAAGCGATAGTAAACCTTCCTTGAAAAATCCAAACTCGACATAAATATCCAATAATAACTGATACAATGTTTTACCTTGTTCTTTAGCCCATGCTGCTGCTTCGGCAATCATCCCTCCGGTCATTACGGCATCCTTATCCCTCACGTATTCGCCGATTAAAAAACCGTAGCTCTCTTCTCCGCCGCAAATAAAAGTCTTTTTACCCTCGTTTTTATGAATAACATCGGCAATATATTTAAACCCGGTTAGTACATTATAATGCTGAACACCGTAGTGTTCTGCAATAACCGTTAATAAATCGGTAGTTACAATGGTTTTAACAATATACTCGTTACCTGTTAACTTTCCGTTTTCTTTCCATTTCCGTAACAGATAATACGTAATAATCGAAGCTGTTTGATTACCGTTTAACAATACAAACCGGTTATTATTATCGCGAACGGCTATGCCAATGCGGTCGGCATCGGGGTCGGTAGCCATTACCAAATCGGCATTTTCGGCAACGGCTTTATCAATTGCCATTTTCAATGCCGATGCTTCTTCGGGGTTAGGCGATGCCACTGTCGGGAAATTGCCGTCATTTACATCCTGCTCTGGCACATGAACGATATTGGTAAATCCCAATTTGCCAAGAAATTGAGGAACTAATTTTATCCCCGTACCATGTAAAGGCGTGTAAACAATCTTCATATCTTTATGCTTAGCAATAGCTTCGGGCGAAAGCGACAAGTTTTTCAGTTTATTGAGATACAGCTCATCCACATCTTCGCCTATCATACGGATATTCTCCGCATTACCCGAAAATTTAACCTCATCAATCGAATTGATATGATTAACCTCGTTGATAATATTTTTGTCATGCGGAGGAACCACCTGCCCGCCACCTTCCCAATAAGCCTTGTACCCGTTATATTCTTTGGGATTATGCGATGCCGTAATTACAATACCGCTTTTACAGTTGAAATGACGAATGGCAAAGCTAAGTTCCGGTGTAGGGCGCAACGATTCGAAAAGATACGCCTTTATTCCATTTGCGGCAAAAACCCCGGCCGTAATTTCGGCAAAAAAACGGCTGTTATTTCGGCAATCGTAAGCTATCGTCACCTTAATATCATTATCATCCGGGAATTGTTTTTTCAGATAGTTGGCCAAACCCTGTGTAGCCATACCCACCGTATACTTGTTCATCCGATTGGTTCCTACACCCATAATACCCCGTAAACCACCCGTACCAAACTCAAGGGTACGGTAAAAACACTCGGTAAGTTCTTTCGGATTATTATCCATTAAACTTTTAACTTCTCGGCGTGTTCCTTCATCAAAATTACTGCCAAGCCATACCCTGGCCTTATCCATGATTTGCGGCTCGATTTGATTCATGCTGTCTACTATTTTTCTCTGTTAATCAACACAATAAAATCTACTACATTAATGTCTCAATGCAATAACACAAACTTTCTTTCCAGTGTGGAATTTTTATGTCAAAGATAGTTTTTATTTTTGATTTGTTCATGACGCTGTAATGCGGTCGTTTTGCAGCAGTTATATAATCTTTGGTTTCGATGGGAATTACATTGCAAGCCAGTTTTGCTTTTTGCATTATGGCTAATGCAAAATCATACCAGCTGCACACTCCCTCGTTACTGTAATGGTAAATGCCTGCAACAAAGTTTTTTTCGCCAACAGTAATGTCATTTATTATCTGCAATAAGGCTCCGGCTAAATCTCCCGCATACGTAGGTGTGCCTACCTGGTCGAACACAATACTCAATTGTTCACACTCGGCGCCCAGCCTCAGCATGGTTTTTACAAAATTATTGCCGAATGCCGAATAAAGCCACGATGTACGCACAACCATACTTTTGTAATAATCCAGTACATCCTTCTCACCCTGCTGTTTTGTACGTCCGTATACCGATTGCGGCATTACCGTATCCGTTTCAACGTAGGGGCGGTAATTCTTTCCATCGAACACATAATCGGTTGATATGTGGATAAATGCCGTGGAATGGGGTTTACATGCCGCAAGCAAGTTTTTAACGGCCTCAACATTAATTTTCCAGGCATTGCCGACATCGTCCTCGGCTTTGTCAACTGCTGTATATGCCGCACAATTAATAATATAGTCGGGTTTATGCAGGTTTATATAATCGGTACAAGACTGCGCGTTTGTTATATCCAGATTTCCAATATCGGTTAACAATAATTGCAGATTGGGGTATTGTGCAGATGCTTTATTCAGCTCGCTACCCAATTGTCCGTTGGAACCCGTTACCAAAACTTTTGTTGTTATCATATTTATTATTGATGTGTTTATTTGCTTATGGTCATGCGTAAGACGTTAATAGTCAATTGTCAGCTTTCAATTGCCAATTATTAATGAACTCAACCATAGCCCATTTATTGCGTGTTTTTTTCACTAAGTTTTACCAGCCCTAAATAATTGGCTTCCTTTTCAATAATAGGAATATCCTTGGCATATATACCGCTCATAATTAAGCTGCCGCAGGGTACAAGAGATTTTGCGTATTGTGCCATATCGTTCAACAGGGTATTCCGGTTGATGTTGGCTAAAATAAGCTTATATTTGGAAACGCCCAATAACAAAGCATCCTCGGTTATTACTGTAATTTTTGACGAAAGCCCGTTTGTATCCACATTGTCAAGGGCATTATTGGTTGCCCATTTGTCATTGTCAATGGCATCGACATGTTCAGCGCCTTTTAATGCGGCTATAATGGCCAAAATACTAGTTCCACAACCCATATCCAGTACCTGCAAGCCTGTAACATTCCTATCCAACAATGCTTCCGACATTAAATATGTAGTCTCATGATGCCCTGTACCAAAGGCCATTTTGGGTTCGATAACGACATCTAATTCTGTTTTGGCTAAATTAGTATGAAACGGGGCGCGGATTGTACAACGAGAACCAATAATCACCGGCTCTAAATTAGATTCCCACAAGGCATTCCAGTTTTCGGTTTTAATAGCCGTAACAGTATAGTGTATTGTTTCGGTATATTTTGTATCCTGTAAAACATTGTCTATGGCTTCCTTATCATATAAAGCCTGCTGAACATAAGCATTAAAGCCACTGTTCGTATCGCTGAAACTATCACAGCCCACCTCGCTTAATTCGGCAATCAATATTTCGGCCAGTACTTCGTTATACGGCTCAATAGCAACCGATATTTCGATATAATCCATAAATATTTATTTATTATTTTTACCAATAAGGCTTAAAATGCCATTGATAAACGTAAGCGGATGTACCGGATTACCGGGTACGTACAAATCAACAGGGTATTTTGATAAAAAGCTACGATTTAAGGCTTTGCTGCCGATAAATATGCCGCCACTGATGGCATCGGTACCCACTAAAATAACAAGTTTCGGCTCGGGTATGGCATCGTAGCAAATTTGTAAAGGTTCGGCCATGTTTTCCGAAACAGGCCCGGTTATGACAACCCCGTCGCAATGTCTGGGCGATGCAAAAAACTCAATACCGTAACGTCCCAAATCGAAATTTACATTCCCGCTGGCATTCAGTTCCATTTCACAGGCATTATCGCCGGCGGCCGATACTTGGCGCAGTTTAAGTGCATGCCCGAAATAGTCACGAATAACTTTACGCATCTCATTTGCATCCAGAACCATCGGGTTAACGGAACCCGCTTCGATAATAAGAGCCTCGCGCTTATTGGCTGCTATTTTATAATCGTTTGTAAAACGTATTTTATTGGATATGGCAAATTCACATTCCTTACAAAATACACATTTTCCCAAATCAATTGAAAAAGGGGTAGCGCTAATCGCACCGGTAGGGCATAATCCAGATACATATCTGCCCTCTTCCGTTGTTATCTCGGAGCTAATCTCGGGGCGTCCGCGGAATAATGGAGTCAGTTCAACAGTACTGATATCCGGAATATATTGGATACCATGGCTTTTTAAAACCTTAGCCTCGCGTAAAATCATCTTATATAATTTATGATTTTAAATTTTGATACTATGATATATATCAGCAATATTTATGTAGATAATTATCTATTTACCGGTTATTAACGAATAATGACTCTTTAATAGCCTACAAATCATGCCCGCAGTACGACAGGTTGAAGCTTTTGTTGCATATCGGAAAATCGGATATCTCCTGATTACGAACAGCCAGGGCTAATCCCATCCAGTTATGCAGCGAGGGGTCTTTTATCTTATAGTGATAAACTTCACCCGTCTCATCGGTTAATGCAACATGACAAATCTCGCCCCGCCAACCCTCGATAAGCGATATACAGAGGCTATTTGCCTGTAAAGACAATTGGTAATCGGGTTTAGGTATCGATTCGTTCTGCAAAACCCTATGCTTCTCCAATAAATCGCGGACAATTTGGATAGATTGGAAAACTTCATCTCTGCGCAATAAGGCACGTGCCATTACATCACCCGTATCCAATACTACCGGTTCGAATTTCAAATTCCTATAATATAAAAACGGATGGCTTGCCCGGATATCGCGGTTTACACCCGCCATACGAGCTGCCATACCTGTTAATCCGACCAACTCTGCCTGTTTTACAGTTACTTCGCCAATCCCCTCGAAACGAGATAAAACGCTCGGTAAATTAAACATCAGGTCGGTTACCTCCCTGTACCGGCGTTCTACATCATTTATATTTTTCAGGATAAGCTCGGCCATATCTGCGGTTAAGGGATAATGCGTACCCGCCAGACGGATAAAACCTTTGCCGAACCTGTTTCCGCACCAAGCCTGGGTTGTATTGATTACAATGGTTCGTAATGCCTCGCATGCCACTTGCCCTAATTGATAAGCAATATCGAGGCATAACGCACTTGTATCGCCAATGTGTATGGCAATGCGTTCGAGTTCCAGGGCAATGATACGCTCCAGTTGTATCCTGTCCGGTAAAGATTTTCCCGACAAGCTTTCCATAATGCTGGTATAGGTCAGCGAATGTCCGATGGCTGTATCTCCGGAAATGCTTTCGGCCAGTACAGCGCGCTGCAACTGGTGTTTTTTGGCAAGCATTAACGATTCGATACCCCGATGCTGGTAGCCCAGCATAATTTCGAGATGTAAGACCTTTTCTCCGTTACAAATAAAACGAAAATGCCCAGGTTCAATTATCCCCGCATGAATAGGTCCTACACCTACCTCATGCAAATCATCGCTATCGATGCTATAAAACGGGTAGTTTTCGATACATTCATCACGGTTATATCGGTTGGCAGGGTAACGTACCGGCTTTAACCATGGATGATCGTCGAACGTTATGCCGTAGTTTTCATGCATTTCACGCTCAAATACATGCATGGCATAATGTTTGGCCGTTAAAGCTTCCAAATTATCAACCTCGTTATGGGCTACTATGTATATTTTATGGTTAGAATCATTGGCTATACAGCAAATACTCAAAAAACCATCGCCTTGCGGAACTGCAAAGTAGTTAACACAATGGTTGTGCTTATAAAACAATAAATTATCGACCTGCATATAAAATTGTTTGTAAGGCAATACAGAAATATCTGCGATTTTTATGCAATCGGTATTGTAAATTTCCATCATTGATAATGAATATTTTTACAAAGGTAGTAAAAAGAAAGTAAAGGATTTTGATTGGTTTGTACCGGAAAAATCAGGAGGCTGTAGATGAATTGTTAAAATGCTTCACTTAAATAATAGTATTTCTTTTACTCTGCCTGTATTTAGCGGGAGTTATGTTAAAGCGTTTACGAAAAAATTTGACAAAATATGTAAAATCGAGGCCTAACGCAGCAGCTATCTCACCTTGGTTAAGTGTTGTATTTTTTAATAACCGGAGAGCTTCCTGCAATATTTTCTCATTAATATACTCTTTAGCAGAAATACTATGAACAGCGTATACAATTTGGGATAATTTTCTCTCGGATATATTTAATTTTTTTGCATAAAAACAGACATGCTTCTCTCTTTGATAATATAGATCGAGTAACCCTTTGAATTCCAATATGCAATCCTTTGAATTGCGAATGGGATCAAGCCGGTGATATTCCCGTTCAATAATTATCAACAAATTATGCAGCCAATTACGTAATAATACCATATCTACTTCTCGTATTTTCTTTTTCTTAATTGACATTTTCATCAAAGAAAAATACAAATCTATAGATGATATAAAACTACCAGGCCCTGGAGGTATAATAAGATAATCATTCTTGAACAATGTGCATTGGTTCAGGAAATTGGTCTTTTCTTGTGTACTTGTAAAAAAATTGAAGTTGAAAAGTACCATATCTCCTCTACATTTATGCTTGGAATATCGTTGTAAAATGTCCCGGTTAACGATCAATAAAGAATTGTCAATGATTTTTATCTTTTTGTTTTTAACATAGTGAGTATTCCCTTCTCCTTGGTATCGAAAAATATGATAAAAAGAGGCCCTATGATAATTATAAATCATTTCTTGTGCAACTTTTTGCATATACAATTCTTCGAACGAATTGACCTCAATACCCAGAGAATTTAATACATCTTCACTACTATAACGGGGAGTTTTGATAGTCATTCTCAATCTCATTTAATATTTTACGGTAATTCTCTCTTAATGTCTTCGGATACATTCCTTTCCACCGTGAAAAAAGTTTAATAAAATAGGATATATCATAACCCAGTTCATAAGCAATTTGGGTAATGGATTCATTCCCGAACACCAGCAATCTCATTGACTCAATTATAATCCTGTTCACTAATATTTCTTTAAATGTTTTATGATAAATATGCTGCAATGATTTATCCAGAGTTTTTTCAGTAATATTTATTTTACCTGTATAAAAACTTTTTTTCTTTGCATGAAAAGCGTAATTATCTATCAGATCTGTAAATTCCAACGCATAATTTAAAAAATGTCCAGATTTAAATTGTCCTTCATAATTTACTGTTGGAGATAGCAGAAACAGATTTATTAACAGATTTCTCAATGCAGAGGCTTGCAAATCATCGTATGGAGAATAATATTCCCTGCATAATGCTCTGATACACTTCTTTTGGTATCTACTAGCACAACCCATATCGATAATGCCTTCCGGCTGATTGTGAAAAAATAATAACTTCAAGAATGCTCTATTTTCATATGATACAAAAAATGTTTCCGAAAATATAATTGCATATCCTTTTAAGGATAAACGGTAAAAAATCGATATCAGATATGTATCAACTAATAAGATAGAATTCTCCCGAAGATGAAGCACCTCTTTCGTTTCAGTCGAAAAATCTCTTGTACATTTTTCAATATAAATAGCATGATGTAGCTGAGAATTATTATTCACTTTTTCAGCATAAAACTGGCGTAATTCTGGGTCGTTCAAAGAAAAAAGCCAAAAGCTATTTTTACATAAATGATCCATAAATAAAACACAGATTAAGTGTTGATATAAAATAAATCTCGTATTAATTCGAACCAGTAGTTGAACTGTTTGCAGATTGAAATGTCTAGAATATTTATTATCAATAAAATAATTATATAAAATATTTGATCAATCTTTTAATCGTTAACTTAAATAATACCGCTTATTTTTTAAGTATAATTTCCAACAAGACAGATCTTAAACTGATAAAAATTTACATGTAATCTCAATATTTATACGATTCTGAATTGAAATATTATTATAAAAGATACAGCAATAATCGTACTTCTACCTTTACCGGCCAGGAAATAATGGCTATTTACCTGTTCACAGGGCATTGTCAAAAGTATTTCCATATCAAAGATATACATTCTTTTGCAAAAGAGTATTTTTCCTCTTGGTTTCCCTTACTGCTCTCTTATCAAACATTCAATTATCGTTTAAGTTTGCTATCTAAAGTCTTTAGGCTATTATTATCCATTATCTAATTTTTTAATTACTGATTCGTATTATTGAGTAGAATTTAATATACTCAAAGATAGAAAAAATTTATACTAATGTCTGATATTATGCAATAATAAAAATTTCTTTGAGAGAATGGTATTATTCAGGGCAAGGTTTAAATCCGTTGAAGTCAAGCAGTGTCCAAGAATATTCCTGATTTGAAATAATCCCGCCGATATAGGATTCCTATCATATAGTCATGAATTTGTTCATTTCTGAAATAGCAAATAGTTTTCGTGTTCAATCGTTTAATATGCATTCTAAAATTCAAGTTTTTCCTTTCAATTTTCCATGCCGTATCTTTGCCGGTATAATGCCGTGTATAAGCACCCCAATCGTTTGTAAAATACATGGAAATGGGAATCAACGAGAGAAAACAAAACAGCTTCAGAAAAATATCGTCCGTTCTTTTTTTTATAGTACTAAGCCAGTATAATCTCTGAATGTTTATCTATCGTATACCATGTCCGCCGTTGGTTCGATTTATTTCCCGCAAATGACCGAAGCTCGTCCCTTTCTGCCGCGTAGTAGAATTCTATATCCAGTCTTTTCAAACGATTATGTTCTATCATATCAAGAAGGTAAGGGTTCAGGTGTGGCGTTTTTTTTTAAGTCGGATATCACCGTGTTTTTGTTGATTCGTAACATCCAGTTTATGTCGCAAACTCCGGAACTATTGAGGGTAAAAGCACTACAATTTGTTCTTTTACATCCTATTTTCTTGCATTATAGCAATAATCTAATTGAAAACTCTTTCCACACCCATTACAGCGCCAACGTTGAGTGCCGTTTTCATTGTGACCGTTCTTGACCAAATCGAACGAACCACAGTAGTGACAATGAAGGCTTTGTATATGTTTCTTCTTTTTTTATTTAAAAATACTACTTTTCAACGGATTTAAATCATGACCAATTATATATGGCTATTGAGAAATTGTAAGTAACTGCTAGGGTATTAAAAGAAAAGATTTTTATAGAGTAAAAAATGGCATATTATGTAATAAAACATTGTTTATCAGTTATTTATATTGAAGCTTATTTATAATTTTAAGATTACAATGAATAAAATTTATCCAAATGATTTAAGCGATACCCAGCGGCAATTTATAGAAAAAAATTTTGAATGACATAAGAGAACAGCCGCATACGTTGCGGGAAATATGGAATTAAATTCTTTATTTAGTGAAAACAGGCTATCAATGGCGTATGCTTCCTCATGATTTTCCTCATTGGCCAGCAGTTTATTATTATTTTAAGAAACGGAAAAAGAATGAAGTCATTGAAGAGGCGCTGGATATATTAAATGCTGGAGAGTGGAAACTGCATAAAAAGAAAATAAAACCCAGCCTTGGTATCGTTTATAGTCAGTCTGTTAAAACGGCACATACATGTAAACAAGAAATTGGCTATGATGTCGATAAGAAAACAAAAGGCTGCAAACGTCATATTTTTACGGATGCGCAGGGATGTCTTTTGTTAGCTCATGTACATGGAGCTACTATCCAATGTCTTAACGTAATTAAAAGGATACCGCCATTACTCAAAGATAAATTTTGGGAAATATCAAAGCTATTATTGCTGATGCCGGTTATAACGGACAAACTATTATATTAGGTAAAGAAACAGTTTTCCTGGGATTTGCAGATTATAAAAAGAGATGAACAAATCAACTTTAAAGTTCTGCCAAAAAGCGGATTGTCGAAAGAACGTTAGCAAGGGTATCCTATTCCGGAAGAAGTTCCGGAGGCTATGAAAAATTAACTGCTGCCAGTCAAGCGATGATGCAATTAGCGATGATCAGAATTTACATAGAATTTCTTAACAGTTACTTAGAGCCTGTTTAAATTTTATTATGAATAAATTCTATTGAACATCAAAGCGATAAAAATCAGATGTATTATAGTTTCACTTGTAGAAACCTTATATTCGTGATCATTGGCCAGCCTGCCGAAATTTTTCAGCCTTGAAAATGTTCTCTCCACGACCTATCGTTTGGGCAGGGGCTTAAATCTGGTTGATTTGTCTGTCCGAAAGGTGATTCCCATGTCCAGCCTAAAGTCATTTTTGACATTTCCTTCCAGCCCGCTCCGGTGAGCTTCCTTGGGATTAAAGCTTCTTCATTCGCTCAAAACGGCCGCCCGGCAATTTGATCTCCCTGAATCTGGCTTTGCCCTCATTTTCATTTGCTGCATATATTTCAACCGCTAGCGGCAATCCATCGGTATTATCAAATTAATTATTCTATTTTCAACAATTTGTATTTTCGGTATGCCAACAATATTAGTAACAGGACGATAAACACAGGCCAAACAGAAGTTAGGTTCAATTCGGCATCGCCAGCATAACTGTGCATACCTCCTAAAAAATAATTTACTCCGAAATATGTCATCGATATCGATGCTGCTATGATCAACACATATACGTTATAAAAAAATGTGTTGCGGAACCACGCGAGAGTTTTACTGTGGAACGGTAACGCTGCAAGCAATAAAGTAATGAGCGCCCAAACTTCCTTGGGATCCCATCCCCAATACCTGCCCCACGATACATTGGCCCATATAGCGCCGATAAATATCCCTGTCGCCAAACAACATACACAAGGATAAAGAAATATACGGCTTAATATGTTCAATTTTATGATAAATTGCAGACTCTCCTGATTATCCTGCCTGCCGAATATCAGCAGGATAAATGTTGCCAGACTGTTCATGGCCATAAATGCCGCTAGTGCATACGCAAACATAATTACCGATACATGTATGCTCAGCAGTGGCGACGACAGCACAGGAAGTAAATTGGTAATTTTTGGATTCATAGCGCTCTGATGTACAACTAACAAAGCGAAGCCCGAAACCAGAAAACCGAATGAGGGGATAATTAACGGGTAACGGCGTAAACACAAAGCAATAAGCAATGTGCACCACGCAGTAAACAACATGGTTTCGAATCCGTTCCCCAGCGGCAAACGCCCCCCGATGTATGTGCGCATGCTCAGACCTATTGTTAGCGTTATAAATGAGATAATCAGTAGTATATAAATAATATTCGATAGTTGCTTGAAGTTCATATTTTTTACGATTTGAAGAATAAATATCACCAAGGCCAGTAACCCTACCGCCAGATTAAACTTAAATAATACCATGAATATATTCAGGTTATTGTAAAAAATTTCGATCCGGCGATGTCTGTCCGAAGGCAAAAACGACAAGGCCTTCTGTTGTTGGTAGTTTTCAATTGCAGCCAATAATTCGCCTATCTGTTCACTATTACTATTTTTTATAGCAATTTGGTAATTATTAAAAAAATTATGAATAAAATTCTTATCGCTTTTAAAAATATCATCAGGTAAAGTGCTATTTGCCGAATACCACTGTATACCCCCGTTAATTTGATATGGAAAAACAGCCGGTAAATCACCGGACATTAATATATTGATTATCTGGATACATTCATCAAGTTTTGCAGCCTCCTTAGCAAAAGAGGATTGTTTGCCGCCCTGATATATTTCCTTGTAATATGCAGCAAGTTTATACTGTTTCTCACTGTTGTGCAAAATAAAAAAATCGTTGACGGAGGCTTTTTCTTTACCGATGATATGCCGTAACTTGTGGTTATTTACATCAAAAATAGGAAGTTCCAACCATTTCTCAGCGAAAAACAAAAAACCGAACAGTACCTGTTCTGCATTATACGGTTTATAGGCAGGCTTACCCGTTAGTTTTGTAGTAAAATCACGCGCAAACGTTTGTAACGGAACAACGCGCCCCTCATATAACATCCAGATTTTACCCAAGCGGGACGCTTCGTACCTGTTAATGGTATTACCGGCGTCCGTTACTACCGGTGAGGCATTGGCGGCTATTCTCAACAATAAAACCGTGCAAATTGTTAGTATCGACTTTTTAAGAACCGGATTACGCAATAAGTTTCTGAAACCTCCGTTTTTATCAAGCGACATCAATAACATACTTAAGAACAGTAGATAATAGCCGGCATATGTAACGGGAATCCCATACACATCGCGGTTAATGCTGAGTATGCTACCGTTCATATCATCATCAAATGACGACTGGTAAAAACGATAGCCCTTATAGGACAATATTTTGTTCATTGAAATTTGAGCCTCGAAATGACGGTTGTTCAAAGGGTCGTTTACTTCAACCTTGCTTACATAATCCGAAGGGGACTCGGTTCCCGGATAATGTTCGATATGAAATGAAACAAGTTTGAGTGTAAACGGAATGACAGACAAACCTCTATTTTTGTTTTGAAAAAAATGAGTATGCTCGTCATCGCGTAAATGAATCTGCCCGTTTTCGGCGCTTAAGTGTGTCAATAATGCACCCAGTAATATCAATAACAAGGCAATGTGTATGCTAAACACCGGTATCCTTTTATACATTCTCTGGGCAATCAGGTATATCAGCGCGTATATGGCAAGGGTTGCCCACAAAGCGATAAACCATGCCGACCCGTAAAAACGAGTGTATATATGTTCGCTTCCACTTGTTTTTTCAACAAATGTGGCGATACCCATTAACAATGTCTGGATAATTAATAATGCGAATGCTATTTTGCCCGAAAATCGTATTATACGGTTCATCTGATTATGTTTTATGTAAACAAGGCGATAAAGGTAAGAAAAACACAAATACGCCTTATAATAAAGGTTACACTGTTATTTATCCGGAATTAGTATCTTCATACGATTTTTAAATCTAACGGAATGGATAATTGGGTTATTATATTCCTGATATTGTTTTGCATTATAGTTAATATCCCTTTTGGGGTCTGGCGCAGTATGCAGCGCAAATTTTCGCTCAACTGGTTTATTGCGGTACATGCCCCGGTTTTGCTAGTTATTGCTTTACGGTTGATGCTTAATGTAAAATTGATATTTATCCCTATATTCATAATAGCCTCTGTTCTAGGGCAATTCATCGGTGGTAAAATCAAGCGCAAACCGGTAAATAAAAAATAGTATAATCTGTTGATAACAAGCATATACTTGTTGATTACCATATTCATAAAGCCACATATTTATACATTGACAAAATATTTGTAAATTTGTCAATAATTAATGGTAAAGTATGATATGCGTATTGTGATTTTTCGCATATCTCATTACACAAATTCGTTTACTACCGCGTGATTTTGTATCGCGTGGTGATGTTGTGATTGAAATAATGTCACGCGAAAGATTCACGTGACAGCGGGCAACGCATATTGTCTTATTAACAAATCGGGGCATTAAAAAAGTTTTGATACTATAAATATAAAGTCATGGCACTAATAAAGATATCATTTTTTAAAACACAAAAACACCGGATTTTTAATTACACTCCGCGTCATTACGACCCAGCCAAAGAAGAACTTGAGGAAAGAATCCGCAAAGTTGAGCGCGAAGCAGGCTATTTACGCGAGGAAGACAAGGATAAACCCTATGTTTCCCATATCAAAGGGCAGTTCAAGCGTAATCTGGATAATTTAAAACGTACAAAGGAAGTCAGTTACAATAAACGTATCCGTTATTTTATTGTACTGGCGTCTATGGCAATATTATTCATTGCCATGTACTACATGATGCGATTGTTGCCCCACTTATTTTATGCCGAATAATGATAAAAATACTACCCGATTCTGTGGCCAACCAAATAGCGGCGGGCGAAGTAGTCCAGCGCCCCGCATCGGTAGTGAAAGAGTTGATGGAAAATGCTGTTGATGCGGAAGCCACACAAATTACTCTGCTTATTAAGGATGCTGGCCGTACGCTTATACAAGTGATTGACAACGGGAGCGGTATGACGGATATGGATGCTCGGCTGGCATTCGATCGCCATGCTACATCAAAAATACAATCGGCCGACGATTTAAGCCGTATCCTAACTTTCGGCTTTCGTGGCGAGGCGTTAGCATCCATAGCTTCGGTAGCCGATGTAGAGCTGAAAACCCGCCGGGCCGACAGTGAAACCGGAACGCATGTGCATATATTGGCATCGGAGGTTATCGGTCAGCAAACGGCAAGCTGTCCCGTGGGTGCAAATTTTGCTGTAAAAAACCTGTTTTTTAATGTACCTGCACGCCGCAAATTTCTAAAAACCGATGCGGTGGAACTACGCCATATTGTTACGGAATTCCAGCGGGTTGCCATCTGTAACCCATGGATAGCCTTTAGTTTTATTAACAATGGTAACAATCTGTATACTTTAGCAAAAGGCAATTTACGCCAGCGACTTATAGGGATTTTTGGTAAAGCAATTAACAATACGCTTATTACTGTAAGCGTAAACACCAGTATCGTAAACATTAGCGGATATGTGGGCAAGGCAGAGGATGCCCGTAAAACAGCTGGCGAACAGTTTTTTTTTGTAAATAACCGCTATTTCCGTAGCGCCTATTTCCAAAAAGCGGTGATGAAGGCTTACGGGCAATTATTACCTGATAATACATTTCCGGCATTTTTTATTTTTTTCGAAATCGATCCGTCTAAAATCGACATTAATATCCACCCCACAAAAACCGAGATTAAATTTGAAGATGAACAAGCTATCTGGCAAATGCTGAACGCAGGGGTACGCGAATCGTTGTCGCGTTTTGCCGTTGCGCCCACCATTATTTTTGATACTGAGGGTGCCGACAACATACCTGTTTTAACAAAAAACATCCAAGTAAATGCGCCTAACATTGAGGTGGAAGATGATTACAACCCATTTATCGGAACAACAGAAAACAAGTCGGCAATGCCCGACTATAAAAAAACAACAGTACCCAAAGGTTGGGAAAAACTTTATGCAGGACTGGAAAGAAACGTGCAGAACTCCATCGAAAATTTTGAAAACAACAAAGATGAAACCGACGAACAGCAAAACCTAGATATACGGGCAAGCGTACAGGAACGCCGATGTTTGCAGATAAAAGGTAAATACATACTTACTTCGGTAAAGTCGGGCTTGATGGTAATCGAGCAAAACCGTGCGCACCAGCGGATACTGTTTGAAAAGTTTATGAACCGGATTGGTAAGCAAAGCCTCACGCCGCAGCACAAGTTATACCCGCAAACCATCGACTTGAGTCCGTCCGATTTTATATTGATTGACAGCATACTGGATGATTTATTGTTGTTAGGTTTCGATATCCGTAGCGCAGGAGATAATTGCATAACTGTTTATGCTTTCCCAATCGAATTATCCGCCAACAGCATCGAATATACAATAAATGGTATATTAAACGGGTTGAAAGAACATGGCGGAATAAACATCGACACACGGAAGTATGTTGCCGTTTTAATGGCAAAGACCGCAGCAATCGGTGTAAACAGGGTACTGAACGAACAAGAGATGCAGCATCTTGTCGATTCGCTTTTTGCCTGCACACAACCCGACATATCGCCCGAAGGCAAATCTACCCTTACCATTATCGGAATGGACGAACTGGATAAACGTATTTAAAATGCCGATCGGCTCAAAAATACTTATCTAAAAATCAGTGTTTTAAAAATAAGATGTTTTAAATCTGTAAATTTTAAATACCTTGTAAAAAATTTTTATAAAGAAAAACAACAAACATGCAATATCAAAACCAGCATAAAGGCTTCTTAAACAACATTCCCCTTATTGTTAAAAATCTGATAATTATCAATGCTTTAATGCTATTGGCAACCGAACTGTTCAAGCCGTTTATGGTTGAACAGTTTGCGTTATTTTATCCGACATCGCCCATGTTCAAATCCATACAGCTATTCACCCACATGTTTATGCACGGCGGTATTTGGCACTTGTTCTTCAATATGTATGCGTTATGGATTTTCGGCTCGGTTTTGGAACAATACTGGGGTCCCAAACGGTTTTTAACTTACTATCTGATTACCGGTTTGGGAGCTGCGGCTTTTTACTTATTAGTGTTATGGTTGCAGGTTATGAATATCGAATCAAATATCGACCCTGCTATTGTCAGCCAAATGAAGGCCGAACTCCAAGCAAACGGGCCGGAGATTTATCATTCAGGCAGGGTTTCTATAATTCCCGGAGTATCTGAAATGGAGAGTTGGTATGGTATCATGATTATACCCATGCTGGGCGCATCGGGCGCTATATACGGGGTGCTGCTGGCTTTCGGTATGATGTTTCCTAATGTCTGCTTGCAGTTGCTTTTCCCTCCCATAGCCATGAAAGCAAAGTGGTTTGTAATTATATTTGGCGTTATCGAACTAACACTGGGTATCAGCCAAATGCAAGGCGATAATGTTGCCCACTTCGCTCATCTCGGCGGTATGATATTCGGATTCTTTATGATACGGTACTGGCGCAAAAAAGGCGGTAACTATCCTATGTATTAAATAGAGAATTTGCTTATTTAGTAATGGTTAGTTTGAATTGTAAATTGTAAAATGTTAGCATGTTAGTATTTTTAACGGAGTAAAGTGTTTGAAAAAAAGATGCTTAGTTTCGCTAAGCATGACAGTTTGAGCGCAGTTTGGTATTAGTGGGAATCCATACAGATGGTGTAAACATCGGTAACTTTTCGATATGCTCTAATCTGTGTTTTTTATTATCATCCATAAGGCTTGCCGGTTGTTGCATATAAAGGTTTTTTACCGGACCGCCTTTACTGAATTTTTGCTGATAAAAAGCCGTATTCAAATTGGCCAATGTTACTCCGTATACATTGGATGCATGCACAAACCAGCCGTTTTGCAAATAAATACCTACATGCGAATTGCGACACCCATAGTAATTAAAAATTATCAGATCACCTTCCTGCAATTCGTTTTTGGATTTCGGTTCAATTGCACCGGCCATACCTGTGGCGCTCCGAGGTAAGTCAATATTAACAAGCTCTTTAAACACTTTGCCGACGAAGCCGGAACAATCGGTTCCGTTTTTTTTAGTATTCCATCCGTAGCGGTACGGAGTGCCTATCCAGTCGTCTATTGCAGCATATAAATGCGGTAATAATATGCAAGTATCGCTAACCTGCATGAATTGTGCATAGCGCGCAGCAACGGATAAACTATCGGACAGCGGAACAAAATATCGGGTAGCCTTTTGCTTGGGTTTAAGCTTTGCTTGCGTTGCGGGTTGTTTTGTTGCAGAGGATTGCGGCTCTACAGTTACAGGCTTAGGCATAAATGGTATTATTACAGGAAGCTGGGCCAAAACAACAGTGGTGTAAAACACAAAAATGATAACACCCAAAATTCCTTTATAAACCCTTATCATTTTCATACTCAAAGTATACGTTAATAATGGACTGATAGAAAATTTGCTTATTTGTTTATATTATTATTTGGCACATTGACAAAATTTTGCTTACTGTTGCCATACGAAAGAATTCGTGTGGCGCTATTTATCCGAAAATCTCACGCGATATAATCGCACAGCGGCAAAAAACTTGATTTGTTTATACTCTTATTACACATTGATTAATTGGCATATTAGCACATTAAAAAAGCCGTGCATCGTGATATATGATACTATTCTTAACTACTCTTTTCTACATATCCTTTTAAGGTCTTGGCCATTTTCGATGCAAACACGAAATCGTTCAGTTCCTTGTTATCGGCATGCAAAATATTGTCTTTTGATCCTTCCCACCATTTTTCGCCTTCATGAATAAACACCACCTTATCTCCAATTTCCATTACCGAGTTCATGTCGTGTGTATTTATTATGGTAGTAATTTTGTATTCTTCAGTAATTTCCTTAATCAGGTTATCTATCAGTATTGATGTGCGGGGATCGAGGCCGGAGTTAGGTTCATCGCAAAATAAATACTTCGGACTGAATGCTATTGCCCGGGCAATAGCCACACGCTTTTGCATACCTCCGCTTAATTCGGACGGGAAAAGTTTATTTGCATTGATAATGTTTACCCGTTTCAAACAAAAGTTAATGCGCTCGTCCTGTTCTTCGCGCGACATATCCGAGAACATTTCGAGCGGGAAACGTACATTGTCTTCCACATTGGCAAAATCAAACAGAGCGCTGCCCTGGAAAAGCATGCCTATTTGTTTGCGCATCTCTTTTTTCTCCTTAAATGATAATTTGTTGAATAATATGTTGTTATTAAACCATATTTCGCCACTATCAACTTCGTGTAAACCCACAATACATTTCAGCAATACCGTTTTACCCGAACCGCTTTGCCCGATAATAAGGTTTGTTTTACCTTGCTCAAAAACGGCCGAAACATTTTTCAGCACCTCTTTTCCTGCAAAACTTTTGTATATATCTTTTACTTCTATCATTATTGTAACAGTAATTGGGTAAGTATCAAATCGAATACCAATATAAACACACTGCTGGCAACAATCGACCGCGTACTTGACTGCCCGACCCCCAATGAGCCGCCACTGGCATAGTACCCGTAAAAAGCGGGTATTGTGGTAATAATTATACTGAATACCGCCATTTTTATGATTCCATAAAAAACGTAAAACTCATTAAAAACAAACTGTATACCATTTATATAGTCGACAATGCGGATAACCTGAGTAATATCTACCAGCAAGCCGCCGCCAATAATCCCGAGAATACTGCTTAAAGCCGTTAAAAACGGATTGAATATAACCAGCGCAACTACTTTAGGCAGAATAAGATAATTGGCCGAGTTCAATCCCATAATTTCCATCGCATCAATCTGTTCAGTGATGCGCATGCTTCCTATCTCCGAAGCGATATTCGACCCGACCTTACCTGCTAGAATGAGGGCGATTACAGTTGAACTGAATTCGAGCAGCAAAACTTCGCGTGTAGCTAAGCCGATATATATTTTTGGCAATAAAGGACTGTCGAAATTCAGAGCCATTTGCAGGGCAATAACTGCCCCTATGAATAATGAAATTATAGCAACAATAGGTATCGACGTAAAACCCAGTTTAAACATTTCGCGCATCATATGCTTGAAAAATAAGCGAGGTTTATCGGGTTTGGTAAACACTTTTGTCATTAACAAAAAATATTTACCTATTAAATTCAGTTTTTGAAACATATACGGTACTTAAACGTAAGCCAAAACATTACTGATACGTCTCCTCCGACTATTTTAGCAATTGATAGAGAGGCGTGCAATTATAAATTAAAAACGGTATAAAGGTAGTAAAAATACAGAAAATGGTTAAAAATTACATTTTCCGTTCAATTGGAAGTTGAAATATAGAGTCAAAATAAACCCCTCTTTAAAAAGCTGTTTCAAAAGTCAGAATCCAACTCGTTTTTGTCATTCTAAACAGAATTAATTGTCTAATTTTAAGTAAACTATATTCTTAACTTCGTTTAGAATGACAACTCGAGGACTCTTGAGACAGCCTCAACTATAAGTTCCTATATTATGGCGATTGGGGAGGCTTTATCGCACATCACATATCGCAATTAACGACTAATGATTTAACAAATAAACCAATCAGCAAATAAACATTTTAAGTATACACTTTTTCGTATTTCTGATTCCGTCTCCAGGGCTCGAATCCTGTTTCGCGAATGGCGGCTTGAATGCCCTCGGCATCGAAACGGTTATGCGCTCCAGCCGACGACATTACATTTTCCTCAAGCATAATCGAGCCGAAATCGTTTGCGCCTCCGTGCAAACATAATTCGGCGACATCCTTGCCTACCGATAACCACGATGCCTGTATATTGGTGATATTGTTCAGCACAATACGGCTGATTGCAAGCATTCGTACATATTCGGTAGCCGTAACAGGTTTTATATCGAACTGTCGGGCTAACGGAGTACCTTTGCTTTGCACAGGCCAGCATATAAAGGCCAAAAAACCGTATGTACCGGTCGGCCGTTCATTTTGCAAATTGCGTATTTTAAGTAAATGTTCAATGCGTTCCTCCGGAGTTTCGATATGTCCGAACATCATGGTTGCCGATGTAGCTAGATTCATTTTATGGGCTTCGCACATTACATCAAGCCATGCCTGTACATCGGGCTTAGTCGGCGACAGTATTTTCCGCACTCGGTCACTTAATATTTCGGCTCCTGCACCCGGTAAACTATCAAGCCCCGCCTCAAGCAAGTACTTAAGGACTTCACTATAACTCATGTTTTCCAGACGGGCAATATGGGCAATTTCCGGCGGCCCTAAAGCATGCAATTTAAGTGTGGGAAAATGCTGCTTTAAGTTACAGAACAAATCCGAATAAAAAGCCAGGCCATACCCTGGGTGCAAACCGCCCTGCAACAACACCTGGTCGCCTCCGAACCGATATAGCTCGTTAATCTTTTCAATATATTCATCCAATGTAGTTGAGTAGCTCTTATCCGTTTCGCTTAACTTGCAATGAAAATTGCAAAACTTACACCCTGATATACATATATTGGTAATGTTTATATTACGGTCAATTTGCCAGCTAACGCCTTTGCCCGGCACGTGCTTTTGCCGTAACTTGTTGGCAACGCACATTAATTCGGCGGTGGGTGCATTGCAGTATAAAGCCATTGCTTCACCGAGGTCTAAATCCTCTAACTGTAAGGCTTTTTTATATAATTTATCCAAATGCATAATATGCAAAGATACCAAAATTAAAATTTGGAATAAGAGTTGGATATTTTAAGCCGTTTACAAAAATTTACTTTCTATTTCCGCCTCTTCTCCGTTTTTGATTTTGACTATTATTATAAGCTTATTTTCAGAGTTGAAAAGTGAAGGCTTGCCTATAATGATGCAGACTGATGATACGCCGGAATAATCAATCCCATTGATCGGTAAGATTTGGTTACCAACACTTATCCCTCCTTCAAACGATTTATCCAAAATTATACTTATCGAATATTTTCCATTGATAAATGCAGGATTCAAACTAAATAATTTTTTTGAGGCATCTATAACTTTAATGAACAACCCCGGGGCAGAGCCCCGAGGAATTCTTTTGAGTAAACGACTCAAAATAAAAACGTTTATTTAAATGAATATCCTTATAATTACTTATATTATTCTCTATGACTGAAAATATGCTTATGCCTTTTGCTGATAAGGGGAATTTTGTATGTTACTATCGACAGTTATTTTTTGTAACTATCGTGCTATTTGATTAGATTTTAACACATTGACAAACAATAGTAAAAAGTTTTTGCTTTTAGAGCATTAGGTTTTATATATTTGTACGTATTTAAAAAGAACAAACATTACAAGTATTAATAGTTTAAATTTGATAAAATGGAAAACAGCGTTACAAAATTGTTAAAAATAAAATATCCGGTTATTCAAGGCGGTATGGTATGGTGCAGCGGATGGCGTTTAGCCTCGGCGGTTAGTAATAGCGGCGGACTGGGCTTGTTGGGGGCAGGTTCGATGACACCCGATATACTGCGCGAACATATACAAAAGTGTAAGGCGGCTACACCTCATCCTTTTGGCATAAATATGCCGCTTTTATATCATGAGATAGAGGGTATGATGAAAGTTATTGTTGACGAAGGTGTAAAAATTGTTTTCAGCTCGGCGGGTAATCCTAAAACATGGACAAAGTATTTAAAAGACAATGATATTACCGTAGTACATGTAGTATCGAGTTCAAAATTTGCTAAAAAAGCTGAAGAGGCGGGGGTAGATGCAATTGTTGCCGAAGGTTTTGAAGCCGGAGGCCATAACGGGCGCGAAGAGACTTCGACATTCGCCCTTATTCCGCAAGTGCGCAGGGCTACATCGTTGCCATTAATTGCAGCGGGAGGCATTGCCACTGGCGCGGGTTTGCTGGCAGCTATAATCCTGGGAGCCGATGGCGTTCAAATGGGAACCCGGTTTGCCCTTGCTGAAGAGAGCTCGGCAAGTAACGAATTCAAGCAGTTGTGTATAAGCTTGAACGAGGGGGATACAATGTTGTCGTTAAAAAAACTTTCGCCCACACGTTTGGTTAAAAATGAGTTTTTCAATCAAGTAAACGAGGCCGAAAATCGCGGAGCCGACGTTGACGAAATGCGCGAATTATTAGGCCGCGGGCGTTCGCGTATAGGTATTTTCGAGGGTAACCTAAGCGAGGGCGAACTTGAAATAGGGCAAATCGCATCAATAATCCGTAAAATAGAACCGGTTGATGTAATTATGAAAGAGATTATAGCAGAATATACTAGCACATTGGAGAGGATGGCCGCATTGACGAGATTTTGAGCATATTAAAAAGTGTCGTGTTAAAATAACCGGAGCTTTAGAGGCTTCACAGTATAAGCCTCCTGCATTAACAAATGCTTCAATTTGTTTCTTCATTATTGAGCATGATTGCGCTACAATACTCATTATTACAATAATGACTGCCAAAAAGAGATGCATCAACTTTGGCAAAGAACTCTTTTTAATTTACTTACAGCAGGCTTCATTTGTGCCGAAACTATTCGGGTTTCGCCGCTTTTAACTTGAATTTTTGTACATAACAGCTTTTGTTTTACTTCAGTCCTGTTACGAAAGGTTTTAATGGTAGAACTTCTCTGAGCAAATTTTTGCTTTCAGATGTTCTTTCAAATCTTTTATATTATTTATTTTAAGCGATTTATTAGTTTTGCTCGTTAAACAATGACTGTATTTCGCTTAAAGTCAAGGCACGGTTATAAACTCTGACGTCATTAACGTCATTGAAAGGGAATCAGCCTGATGGCGCCCAGCCACCAGCCAAACCATACCTTCCGATATATAAATCCCTTTCATTTTAAAATGATACATTTACATTATCGTAAGTGTTTTTTGCAACGCTTTGTTCATCAATAAATAATTCGACAGTTTGAGGCGTAACAATCACGACTACGTGTCGTCACACTCCAACAGAGGAGGCTTCATCGATATTTGTACCAAATTCGATTGAATTGTTTGATGAGTTGTTAATATTTATTATACGAGGATGAATATGAAAACCGCCCTTGTCGCCGTCTTTCAAGAGAATACACAGATGCCCGTTTTCCGTATAATTGCCCCATCCATTCCATTGAGACCTTTTAAATTATGCCACGCTGATACGGTAAACTGGTCTGTAAATTGCAGGGAAGCGCTGTTCGTTACTTTTATTGCGGAGGTGTTGTAATAACCGCCAAAGTTATAAGCACTGTTTGTTTTACCGTTTCTGCGCTCAATCCTTTTACCCGCAGTATTTCTCCTTACATCGTTTCAGGAAGGCTGCTATGAGTTCATCCAGTGTCTTGAACATTTCCCTATCGATGAAGATGAAACCGCTCTCGGTGTACCAGCACTTTTTCGCTGCGTCCCAATAAAATTCCTGCTTCTCGCCATTCTTCGTCACGAGTTTGCCGGGGTTCTGCTCAGTGTACTCCATGAAGAGGATTTCCTTCTTCACGTCTTCGGGAAAGCGCGTTTTCTCTTCGTCTATCTCGCATCGTTCGCAGAGGTACTGGCGGTGGGCGATGCGTGATTTTTCGGCTTCGGCATTGGTGCGCTGGGCGTATACGTTCCATGTCGTCACGTCCTTGTCCCACACTTCGCGGAGGCGGCTGTCCTTGCTTTCCAGCACCCTGCAGGCGCTGTCGAAGAACGTGCCGAGATGGAAAGCGTTTCCTTTTTCGAGGGCGGAGGACTTCTGCCATGCCTGCGTGAGCGTCCGTTCATGCGCCTCGTGTTCGCCCGTGCGGATATCCAGCGGGTCGTAATTTCCCTGACCTGCGTAGTAGGCAAGGCCGATGAGCGCGATCAGCGGGTTCTTCTCCGCTTTAAGGAGGTGGAAAATGTAGGTGGAGGGAATGTTTAGGGAAAGGCCGGTGCACACGTCGTACACGTCCTTCATCTCTTGCGCCATCGTCACATGACTGTCTGGATCATACATCGAATGGCGATCGATAAAAGTAGCAATATCCTTGGGTATGCTTTGGTCAGAGGAAATACGGCGCCCCACCTGTTCGGCATCCGCCGTTCCCCTGCCTATTGCGATGAACTCTTGCCGGTGCTTCTCCACCAGTACGGTGTATTCTTTCTTGTAGATGGCATACAGCTTGGGCTGCACGAGGGTGGAGCGGTCGGCAAACTTCGATAGGAAGAGCCGGATGTCCTCGTACGAGGTGACCTGCCCTGCAAAGCGTTCCGTTAGGAAATCGTATGTGTCCTCGAACTGGCGGAACGTGGCCGGGTCGTTCTTCAAGGAGTGAATGTCGAAGTCCGTGCCCGGCGTGGAAAGCATCTGTTTCAACAGAGGGAGGCGACCTTCGGCAATGGC
The DNA here is from genome assembly GCA_031263585.1 of Prevotellaceae bacterium. Lineage (GTDB taxonomy): Bacteria > Bacteroidota > Bacteroidia > Bacteroidales > UBA932 > JAISFN01. The sequence goes on from JAISFN010000111.1 coordinate 31,887, forward strand.
GCGGTATATGGCGTCGCGCCCGTTACGGTCGGATTTTTTCACGTCTATTCCCTGCTGTATGAAGTAGCTCTGGAGGTATTCATTTTCGGTGTCCATAGCGAAAGCCATCAGCGAATTGCCTTCGCCGTCGTAGGTGTTGACCGGTGCGCCTTTCTCTATCAGCAAGCGGAGCACGTTGTCGGAGATGTAGTCTTTACTGAATTTGCCCAGATGCGTATGGTTCTCCCTGATGAGGTAGGCGAATGGGGGTAGCAACGACTGATAGCGGAGGTTGATGTCGAAATCCTGCCGGGAAAGGATGAGCGACAGCACTTCTTCCGCCGTGGCGCACTCATGCTTGGGGTGCGCGGCTATGAAGTCGAGCACGATATAGATAGGTGTTTTGCCGCCGGAGGGCTGTATCAGGTTACAGCCCGCACGGATGACTGTCCCGCACATCGTGGCAGTGCACCTGCCGTCCAGCGCACGGCACACAGCGTCATGTAGCAACGGCACGCTGGTAGTGATTTTCTTCTCGCTCAAACCGTCCCGTTGCTCCACCTGCGAGGCATCGTTTGCCGCCTGCGGATTTTGTTGCAGATAACTTTCCATACCTCCGGTGTCGCAGTCGTCCAGCAACTTGGCAAGCGTGGCGTTGAACGCTGCTGTCGGAGCTTTTTTGAGGCTGTTGAAGCTCTGTGCCATGCACGTACTGCAATGCAGCAACAGGGCAATGAAAAGGGCAGATGTACAGGCTTTCATTAGTAACTTTTCTTATCTTTCAGGTATTTCTTTTGCAGTTTGGGATTGGTGGGAACAACCAGACCGTCTACCAGCGTCCATGTCTCTTCGCCGTCTTCTGCAATGGCTTGTATTTGTCCGCCCACGCCCGCATTGATGGCTTTGAACAACATGTCGAAGCATGCACGGATATCGTCTTCCCAACGTTTCTGGCCTACAAAAAGCATCTTGCCTTCGTCCACAGCCGTTTGATAACGGGGAACTTCGTACTTTTGCCGGGGAAGTCGCTGTTTTCTGCTAACTTCACATAGTCGCCGTCGGTGCACCAGCGGGCAACGCCACCCTTCACCAACTTGTCATACACCTGATACTTTTCGTCAATATCCGCAAAGTATTTGTCCGCTTCAGCCATGAATTGCTTATATCCGTCTAAGCCTGTCTGGACAGCAATCAACACTTTCCCTATTACCGAATTGACCGTTAGCGAAGCGGCTTCTTCACCTTTATACTTCTGATAGGCAGGGTTCTCGTCCAATCCGGCAGCGAATCCCCAATGGTTTCCATCCACGAACTGTAATATTTCCTCGTTCATGTTCTGAATAACGACCAGCGCCCCGCCTTCGGCAGTGAACTCAAACCTTAGTTCCGCATGCAACTTTACCGGTGGCACGTTCATTTTCACCCCCATCATGCCCGAAGCTGTGAATACCGTCTGCCGCAGAAAGAATGGAATGGTAATCTCGCTCGTTGCTTCGTTGATTTCGTCCAGTTTCACATCCAGCTTGTTTACCAACCCGTAATGGGACAGGAATGAGGTAGTGGAATCCACTAGCGCCTGCTTGCTCAAATCTGTTTTTGTAATGAAGGCATAAGTTTTGCCGTCTTTTCCACCTTTCACGGGCAGCAGTCCTTTGTTCCCCGTAAGCGCCAACTGTTGCGCCTGTACCGAAACAAGTGCGGACAACATCAATACACTGAAAAAAAGTTTCTTATACATAGTAAGGAATTTTTGCGCCTCCTGTTCCCGCCAGAAGCCATTACACAAAAAAGAGAACATGGGAACTATTGAATATTACTGCTGTGAGGTTCTGGACGGCCTGCTACTTAGTAATAAACAATAACCCACATCCATGAAATATAGTGCACCTCTTGTAAGGGGGGTATATAACAAAAACATGAACATTCTTGTTTATTATTCCAACTAACTGAAATTGTCCAGATTTCACATGCAGGATAATATCTTAAACGCTCTTTGTTACCAAAATGTACCTTCCGGCATCATACTAACACTGTAGCCAACCGAAATTGATGTAAAATTAAGCAAAAAGATTAAATCACAGCAAAATTGCTTGAAAAAAAGATTGCAGGCTTGTCCATTGTACGCCCAAAAGTAGTGAGGGGTAAGCCTAATATCCATGATGTATAATTTATAGTGGAAGTAGCCACCAACAATTGACAAGCTATAATAAAAGAAAAACTCACGAATGGGAGTATAGTAGTGTTATCCAATATCTTTTGAAATAAACTTCTTGATTTCTTCTTCGCTGGGGAGCTGAACCATATACTTTTGCACAAAAATATTAGGGTCTAATTCTGCCGTAGTATAGCAGACTAAAGTATCGCCTTTTTCCGTGCAAAGCAGAATACTGACAGGAGGGTTATCATCAGCCTGCACATTATTTCAGCTTTATAATAATTGAGGTACAGATTTAACTGTGATGCGTATTCATGGTGGAATTTGTCTATCTTTAATTCGACGATAATATGGCATTTTATTATATAGTGATAAAATACGAGGTCAGCAAAAAAATTGCCGGTATTGGAACGTATTTTTTCCTTAAACACAAATCAATCAAACAACCGGATGGACTAAGCAAGCCTGCAACAAACAAGCAAACTAAACCGGAGCCGAAAAAATCGGATTCGAATGTGGAGTCGGTTGATAATGAGGCGGAAAAACTAGTAGAACCGATCAATACTTCTGCCGATAGAAAAACAGGCGGCGGCAAGCGGCTTTAAGGAACAGGTTTTCCTCCCCCTGCAAAAAAGATGGATAACGGAGGGAATTTTCTCCTGATTTGACAGCTATAGGAGGCTGTGCAGGAATTAGGAACTCACTTTCGATTCGGCAGAAGAAATGGTCAAAAATAGCCTCAATAAGATTATTATTGAATAAAATTTAAACAGGCTCTTAATTTATATTAAAAAATCATATCGGCATTCGCAAAATGACTGAATTACATTGCTGTTATTTTACCCTTGGTTTAAAATTAAAGATTGATCTATGAAAAAAAAATATATATTTGTATTTAAATATATTAGCGCCTATGGAAAAGAAAAGCTAACAATACATACAATTTTTAAGACATATTGAAAAAAGCGTCTAGCTTTTACTTTTTTGTTTTCTGAAATCTCGACAATTTCAAAAGACGACCAGAGAGTAAAGCGATGATGCTCACGTTTCGGCGTGGGCTTTACTCGTTTATTTGGTCGTCAAGGTAGTCGAGAACCTCAGAAAGCAAATAATTGGAGTTTTGTCCACGCTTTTTTATGTTTTACACTTAAGCCTTTACATCTAAAATCAACTGACTATGAATAAGCATGATATTCTCGCGGATAAACAACGCTAACCTTAATACTATACTATTATGAATAGATATATCTACTTTAACTCGCGCGATGAGTTTTTTCGCATCAACCTTTCGCAAATCATTTATTTTGCGGCAGATAAAAACTACACATTGATGCAACTGCAAAATGAACAAAAATTAATTTTTACATTTTCTCTACAAAAAATGCAGCAATATCTTATAGAAAAATTGCAGGAAGACGCCAAACATTTTGCAAGAATAGGAAAATCTTACATTATCAATTTAAACTATGTCTATCAAATTGATACCGCAAAACAAAAGCTTAAACTCTTATCGCCAAACAATCAAAAGGAGTTTAGTTTACCGGCATCGAAAGAAGCGTTGAAAAATTTGCGTAAATTATTTATAAACAAATAGTTTTGACATTATGACAAAAAATGAAATTTTAATAGGCAGGCAAGTAAGTGATGGAAATTATCCGGTTGAGAATAAATATAGCTCTGTCGGCAGGGTACATGCTAAAATCTCGCGAGAGCCTGACGGTTTATACATTGAAGATTTTGACTCGATTAATGGAACTTTTGTAAATGGAATAAGGATAAAAACAAAGAAAATCAGCCTTACAGACAAAGTATCGTTAGGCGGCGCCGATTATTTTCAACTGAATTTGAATGAAATTATCAAATTACTGCCCTTATCGGATAACGAGTTTTGCCAGCGAATTTTGGAATTACGCCAGATTTACGATAGCTATCAAACTGTAAGTAACGAGCTGCAAACTAAAGGACAAGAGGGAATGATGACCAAAAGAATGATGCCGACAATGTTGTTGGGAGTACTAACAACATTGGTAACCATGCTTGCAGGAAACGACCCGCAAATTAAAATTGCAATAGCCCTTTCGGGCGGGTTCCTTACAGTATTGGTTTTTATTGCGGCTACCAAATGGGCAAGTAAAAGCAGTAAAGCCATGAAAGAAAAATTAAACCGCCTGAATGAAAGGTTTGAACTGGATTATGTTTGCCCAAGTTGCGGAGCAAGTTTTAGGGGCCGGTCGTGGGAATTTTTAAAACGTATGGGGAAATGCCCTGCCTGCCAACGCGAATTTCGTCTTAACAAGTAGGTTCTTTGTCAAAAAGCCTATTTTGTCATATAAACTCGCTATTTCGTCATAATATGTTGATTTTTTGAATATTCTTTAAATATTATCTTGTATTTTCACAACCGTAAAAACAACGTTGCTTGTACTCTTATAATTTTAATACTATAAACTTTTTAAAAATAAAAATTATGAATAATCAAAAAACAAACATCAATAATGATGAAACTCGTGTTGATCCAAATAACCGGGACAACAATAAACCACAGGAAAAAACAGAAACGAAGCAAAATGAAATTACTGAAAAAAAACAAAATCAAAGCAGTACAAAAAGTATGGCAATTGGCGGTTTAGGAATGATAGGAGGCGCGGTTGCCGCTATGGGGCTGAGCGCTTTCAAACCCGCTCCAAGCATGAACGATCCTAGTATCGACGGGGCTGCCAATAGTCCAATGCCGGCGGTGCAAGAGCCCGACAATATTGACGACATAAAACTTGCGCATACGCCTAATGACGATATGAGCTTTAACGCCGCTTTTGCGGCGGCGCGGGCGGAAGTCGGTCCGCATGGAGTATTTGAATGGAGAGGGGGCGTTTATGGTACTTACTATGCAAATGAATGGGATAGTTTTTCTGATGAGTATAAAGCGCAGTTCAGTAACCATAATTGGAAAACCGATTTTAATAACGATCCGCAACATATAGCCCAAGGCCCTGGCGACCAGCTTGAAAATCATGTCGCCGATACCGATGGTAAATTTGGCGAGCATGAAATAAAAATAGATGAAAACGGGAACGAATACATTTCACTAACTGATGCTATAAGCGGAGAAGAAGTAAGAATTACTCCCGATGATTTGAAATATGCCGTAGTGGATGCGCATGGAGAACTTGTGGGAGTTTTTGGAGATAATGAAAATTGGACGGCACATGACGGAACACCTCTTGAAGAGCCCGGAGAGGAACCGCTTAATCCGGATATGCCGATAGTTGAACCGGTAGAAGCGCTTGAAGATTTGGCCGACAATTTGCTTGTTGATGAAGATTCAGCAAATGAGCCTGCTAACCTAGACATGCCAGACGAGCCGGTAGAAGCGCTTGAAGATTCGGCCGATAATTTGCTTATTGCCGAAGAACCGGAAGATATTGGCGACAATAATGTTGTTGTGCTGAATGCGCAGTACGAAGATTACGGCATTGCCGAAGAAGCCCTTGCGGCGAATACCGTAGACGGGTACGAAACCGCATATATAGGCAACGGTGAAGACGGGCAATACGATATTACCGTGGTGGATGACAACCCTGTTATAATCACGGAAAACCCTGAATTGCAGCACGACGGCGCTTTTGCCATGCAAGACGATAGTATGATAGACTATTTGGCCGACAATAATTTACCCGATTACGACAATGATGCGTCTGTTGATGATTATATTGCATAAACCGGTTTTTATAAGGAAAAGACCGCCCTGGGTGCAATATGCTGCGCTCGGGCGGCTTTTATCCTTTTTAAATAGAAGAACCGTACTTATAAAGATTTGCTGTATAGGTTTTATTTTTTTCAGCTTAAATGCCGCAGCCCAACTAAAAAAAGGAAATATTTACGCGCTCGTTGTCGGGGTGTCGGAATATTCATCTCCATTTACTGAGAACCTAACTTATCCCAGTAAAGATGCAAGCGATGTTTACAAGCTGTTAAGGGAACGCGCAAGCTCCGGTAATATATGGCTATTGCTTAATAAATCGGCTACTTATGATAATATAGTGGGGGCGGCCAACAGGCTATTTACAAACGCCGGCAGTAACGATATTGTGATATTCTATTTTAGCGGTCATGGTTATCACGGCGGCTTTGTTGCTTACGATAAATATTTAGAGTATGAAGAACTGAGGGCGGTATTCAAAAAAACGAAGGCTAAAAGGAAAATTATATTTGCCGATGCCTGTTTTTCGGGCGATATACGTACGAATAACACGGGGAGGAGTGGAAATCATTTTGATGTAAGCGGACAAAAAGTATGCTTATTTCTTTCGTCCCGCTCAAATCAAACATCGATAGAAGATACCCGATTGAAAAACGGATACTTTAGCTATTTCCTTATTGCCGGACTGAAAGGCGGAGCCGATACCAACAAAGATAAAATTATTACCGCGCGGGAGCTGTTCAATTTTGTCAACCCTAAAGTGAGGCAATACAGTAGGGGCGAACAGGCGCCTGTTATGTGGGGTAAGTTCGACGATACAATGGAAATAGTAAACTGGAACAAGTAACCATATCAATAAAAATATTAATCAATGAAAACCTTATGTCAATGTCCGTCATGTAATGCAGAGTTAATATTCGACAATTCTACCGATCGCTTGATTAAATGCCCCAAATGCTCGTACCAGGGGCAAACAGCCGATTTTAAAGAGATAGCTGTGAAAAAACTATATTGCCCCAACTGTGATGCCGATTTTACCATCAAACTGAACAAAGCGCCGAAAACCATAACTTGTCCCAAGTGTAAACGAACCGAAATTACCGGCAAATATTCCGACAAACCGAAAGGCAGGGAAACAAACAATATGCCGGGAGAAACAACAATTACCAATACGCAAACAACTATCGGGCCGGATAAATTATATAAGCCGGTAAAACTAATATTAGCAAAAGATGAAGGCTGCTGGACAGATAGAAACCTTATAACAGTAGACTTAAAGCGGGGTAAAAATACGCTTGGGCGTAAATCGCCGAACTCGCCGGCCAGTATCCAACTTAGTACTACCGACTCCTATATGAGCAAAAATCATGCTATTATTGAGGTATTTATGAAGGCCGACGCCTCGTTCGAGCATCGCTTTTCAGACAATCATAGTAAAAACGGCACGTTTTGCAACGAGCTTAAACTGGAGCCGGGCGAAGTGATTATTTTAAGCCCCGGCGATACCATACGCCTGGGCCGTACAAGCTTTAAAGTTATAACAGATTAAATTTTACTTAAAAATCGAGAGAATGAACTACCCCGCCTCAAGCGGTCGGGGCATCAATAAGAAATATATTTGTTCCCCGCCGTTTGCGGCGGGGAATTTACCCAAAGAGATTAAAAAATACAACGTATGAAAAACACAAACGTAAACGGCTATACCTTACTACATAAGCTTGGCGAGGGCGGTATGGCCGAGGTTTGGTATGCCGAAAATACCATAAAACGCCCTGCGGCAGTAAAAATATTAAAAGTCGAATATGCGCTCATGCAGGCGGTAGTATCGCGGTTCGAGAACGAGGCGCTGGTAATGGTAAGGCTTAACCACCCCAACATAAGGCAGGTGTACGATTATAACACTATCGGCAACCGCCCCTGTATTATTATGGAGTACCTCGAGGGCGGCGACCTTTCGGCAAAAATGAAAAAAGGAGAACGCTTTAGCCCTAACCAGCTCGAAAAGTGGTGGAACCAGGCCGTTGACGCGCTAAACTACACGCATGCAAGGGGCGTGGTGCACCGCGACATTAAGCCGTCGAATATTTTTATTGCAAGCAACGGCGATTTAAAACTGCTCGATTTCGGCATAGCTAAAATACGCGACAGCGTAACCTTAACCCAAACCGGTACGCGCATGGGCACGCTAATGTACATGAGCCCCGAACAAATACGCGATAGCAAATACCTCGATTACCGCAGCGATATTTATTCGCTGGCCGTAACGTTTGTATGCTTGCTTACAGGCAAAAGCCCTTACGACAACACCGAAAGCTCGGAGTTTGAGATACAAACAAAAATTGTTAGCGAACCGCTCGATTTACAGAACTTGCCTGGCGACTGGCGTAATTTTTTATCGCCCTACCTTGAAAAAGATGCCGCTAAACGCCCTGCGCTAATCCACTTTACACAAACCGCCCCGCCTGTTAGCGATAAAACGGCGCTTGAAGCTGTCGGCAAACCGCGGCAAGGGAGCGATAAAACAATAAACGATAAACAACCGGCGCCCAAACCCCCGGCCGGTAAGCCCGGCAAGAAAAAAAGCAATGCCTCTTTATGGATTGCCGTTGCCGCGGCGGTAGCGCTTTTACTGGCAGTTGGGTGGTTTATGTTCAACAAAAAAAGCCCGGTTAACAATCTACCCTTTGTTGCAGAAAGGGATACATCTCCCCTTATATATCAAGATAGCGCCGGAATGCTTACCCCAATTAAAACAACAGATAAAAATACGGCAAACACTACGAATGACAGGCAACCCGATGCGAAAAAAAGCGGCGCCGATATAGAGCAGGAAGATTACAATGCCGCTAAAAGCGCCCATACCATAACGGCTTATGAGAATTTTACGGCAAAATACCCCAACAGCGCATATAAACGCGACATAAACGATAAACTTGCGGACTTGTATTTTATAAAGGGGCATGATTTGTATAATTAAAAAGATTACGCTGAAGCTGTAAAATGCTTTCGTAAAGCGGCCGGGCAAGGATATGCATATGCCCAAACTAGATTGGGCGGAATGTATTGCGAAGGAGAGGGAGTAAGTCAAGATTACGCCGAGGCCATGAAATGGTACCGTAAAGCGGCAGAGCAAGGGGATGCAAGTGGCCAATACTGGTTGGGTATTATGTATTCCAAAGGATGGGGAGTAGCTAAAAATGATGCTGAGGCTGCAAAATGGTATCGTAAAGCGGCCGAGCAAGGGGATGCATATGCCCAAAACTATTTGGGCCGCATGTATTACGATGGATATGGAGTAAGTCAAGATTACGCCGAGGCTGAAAAATGGTTTCGTAAAGCGGCTGAACAAGGGTATGAGTCGGCAAAAGAAATGTTGAAAAAACTCGATAAGTAAATATAAATTAATGCTATGAAAAAACTAACAACATTTATTTTGGCGATTTTAATCGCACTGAGTTTTGTTTCGTGCAGTTCGATGGAGAGCGATGCGAAAAAGGCGGCGAAACAATCTTATAAAATTCAGCAAAACTATAACGGCAAGTGGAGTGTTTCCGCTTCCGAAGAAAAAGAGATTACCGCATTCCAGAATAAAATGCTGAAAAAATACGGGAAAGACCGTGAAACATTGAAGAAATTCAATCAGCTTGTCGATAAGGAGCTGAAAAAACTAAACGCCAAAAAATAAAATAACACGGCCTTCGCTTCCGCACGGTTATACCGCATGGGAATGCAAAACCGAACAGGGATTAAAAACCTAAACAACTAACAAACTATGGATTTCCAGGAATTTCAACAACGATACAAGTATAATGCCGCGGTCGACCGTTTGGGCGGCGGCGGTTTCGGCGAGGTTTTTAAAGCCTACGACACGCACCGCGACCGCTGGGTAGCTATAAAAATAGCCAAGGTATTGCCCGAACTGGAGAACGTGCGCCTGAAAAAGGAAGCGGAGATGGTAAGCCGCTTGCCGACGCACCCCAATATTGCCTATTACGAGGAGTGCTACACATTTTCGTCGTTCGACGGCGAGTACGATTTCGGCATACTGCAATATTACGAGGAGGGCAACCTGTTGCAATTGCTTAACAAGGGCGCGCTGTCTTCCGCCCAGAAGCAGGCCGTACTGAAGCAGATACTCAACGGGCTCGATTTTCTCCACAAAAACGGCATAATCCACCGCGACCTTAAACCGCACAACATACTTATTGTTAAACGCGGCAACGAGTATATCCCCAAGATTACCGATTTCGGCATCAGTAAAAAGCTGGATGTCGGCAAAAGCTCCGTTTTCAGCAATTCGCTTGTAGGGGCGGGCACGCTGGCCTATTCGTCGCCCGAGCAGCTGGCGGATAAAAGCATACGTAAAAATACCGATTTGTGGAGCTTTGGGGTTATTGCCTTCCAAACGTTAAGCGGCGAGCTGCCCTTTACCACGGGCGGGCATGCCGGCACAAGCGAGGCGGGGCGTCAGGAACTGTTCAGGCAGATAAACGGAGGGCAATTTACCGATAAGATAAACGCAACGCCCGAGCCCTGGCAAACGCTTATCCGCCGTTGCCTGGACCCCGATGCCGATAGGCGGATAAAAAACTGCGATGACTGCTATGCCGTATTAGACGGCAACAAACCCGGTTATGAACAAACTCCAACAACAAGCGCCGATGATACAACATTAGAATCGCCGGTTAGCGACAAAACGGCGCTTGAAGCTGTCGGCAAACCGCGGCAAGGGAGCGATAAAACAACAAACGATAAGCAACAAGCGCCCAAACCCCCGGCCGGTAAGCCCGGCAAGAAAAAAAGCAATGCCTCTTTATGGATTGCCGTTGCCGTGGCGATAGCGCTTTTATTGGCAGTTGGCTTGATTTTACAGAACAATTATATTCGCTCAATTAATATGGCCAACGTTAGCCTTCTTCCGGATTCTGTATCGAAACCGCCGGACGAAGAGCGAGGCGGTAGTATCGAATTTTCTCAAGATTCTGTATCGAAACAGACAATTCCCAGCAAACCCCATGTAGCATCTCAGCCGAAAATTATTCAAAAAAAAGGCGGGAATGTTGATGTTACTCAAGTATCTGACAGCATAGCGCGTGTGGCTGATGCTATTAACAACAGTAATACTCAAGCTTACTCCGCCGAGCCCGAATTGGTTTTTGTACAGGGCGGTACGTTTACCATGGGTTGCACAAGCGAGCAGGGCGATGATTGTGATAATAATAGTAAACCGGCGCATCAGGTGAGCCTTAGCAGTTTTTATATAGGCAAATACGAGGTAACGCAAGCGCAATGGAAAGTCGTTATGGGCAATAATCCCAGCAAATTTAAGGGTGATAATCTGCCTGTAGAGCGAGTAAACTGGGACGACGTGCAGGAATTTATCAAAAAACTAAATGCGGCTACAAGGAAGAACTACCGCCTGCCTACGGAAGCTGAATGGGAATTTGCCGCTCGCGGGGGTAATAAAAGCCGGGCTTATAAATATAGCGGCGGCAACGATTTGAATAAAGTAGTCTGGTATACCGACAATAGCAAGTATCGCACGCATGCTGTCGGCTCAAAATCGCCCAACGAGTTAGGTATCTACGACATGAGCGGTAATATATGGGAGTGGTGCGGCGATTGGTATGGAGCTTATTCTATTTCGGCGCAGCAGGATCCCGTAGGCGCTTCATCCGGATCCAGTCGTGTGATTCGCGGCGGCGGTTGGAGCGACTATGCGGCGGGTTGCTCTGTAGCGTTCCGCTACTACAATAATCCGAGTAATCGCTATAACTATCTGGGATTTCGGATGGTTTTACCAAAAACGAAATGAGCGGACAAACAAAACAATAAATGAAAATGCAAAACATTAAATTAGTAAAAGTTATCATATTGCTAAGCGCTCTTATTTTAACGGCAGGCGCTGTTAACGCGCAAAATTGGCAGTCGGTAAAGCACAACGGTTATTTGTGTTGTTTATTAAAATCGACCGAAAACCAAACGGTACTGGTCGGCAAAACTACCGATGCCGGAGGGAACGAATTGTTAAACGTTAAGTTTAAAATACCCTATCGCTGGGGCAACACGGGTACCGCCCATGCAAAGCTTACGCAAATAGATTTGATATCGGGCAAAAGATATACGCAGGATGGCATTTTTCATCATAATAATGGCTGGGTATATATTTCGCATTATTTAGTATGCGGCGCTACACGCGCTTGTTACAACTATATTATTACAGTATATAAAAATAATGATAACGGCCAATCGGGCGGAGCAAGCGCCAGGTTCAACCTGCATTTGGACGCCTTAGATATATCGCGCCTGCCTTTCAGCGAAAAACATTACGAAACATATTGGTAAATCCTATCCGATAAACATAAAATTATGGAACTTGCACCTAACTACAGATTACAAAACGGCAAATATCAAATTATAACTAAAATCGGCCAGGGCGGATTCGGCATAAGCTATCGCGCCCAATGGCTAACCGAAGTAAGCGGCCCGGTGGGGAAAATGAATACAGCAATTCCGGTTGCCGTTAAAGAATTTTTCTTTGAAGAATATTGTTCGCGCGAATCCGGCGCTTCGCTTGTTTCCGTAACATCGGCTACAGGCGGCGCTATTTTCGAACAATTTAAAAACAAACTGAAAAAAGAAGCGGCCATTTTATCGCGTTTACAGCATCCGAATATTGTGAAAGTGCTGGATATTTTTGAGGAAAACAACACAGCCTACATGGTAATGGCTTTTGTCGACGGCGAATCGTTGAAGGACATTATCCGCCGCAAAGGGAAGTTAGACGAGGCGGCAAGCCTGAAATATGTCGGCCAGTTATGCGATGCGCTGGCCGAAATCCACCGCAACAAGATACTCCACCTGGATATTAAGCCCGGCAACATATTGATAGATAAAAACGATAATGTACAGTTGATCGACTTTGGCATTAGCAAGCAGTATAACGATATACACCAAGAGACGAGCGTCACGCCGATAGGCGTCAGCAAGGGTTTTGCCCCTTGCGAACAATATTCGGGAGTGCAGGTATTTACTCCAGCTACCGATATTTACGCCGCAGGGGCAACGCTGTATAATATGCTTACAGGGGTGGCGCCGAAGGAATCAACCGTTAGGATTATAGAAAATTTGGACACGGTAAAACTGTATAACCCAAAGGTAAGCGACGGGGTAAACAAAGCCGTAAGCAAGGCGATGGAGATAAAACCCAAAGACCGTTACCAAAGCGCTGCCGCATTTTGGAATGCATTGCATGCCGATAAAAAAGAAGAATCGGAAACAAACAATGAAACGCAAATCGAACCCGAAAAAAGAAAAACGAATAGACAACCGCTAAATGAAACGCTTGCCGATAAAAAGCCTGCCGACAAACAAAAACCGCTTACAGAAAATAAACCGGATAGTAAAAAAGCAATTATGCCGGATAACATAAATGAAACCGATCGAATGCTGCTCAATATTATTAGAGTTGCGGCAAGTAAACAATCTATCCTTGCAGCCCGAAAGGCTCAAAAAAAATGTTTTAAAATATGTAAAAAGCAAGGTAAACGGATTGATTATAAAGAGCATGTCCAAGGGCTGCAACTTGATTTTTTCCCGAATGAATTTTTAAAAAGCGAGTTAGCTAAAAAATATGAAAACCGGATATGGAGGCTCGTTTTAGCGAGAGTTTTAACATTGCCGATGTTTAACATTGCTGTAATATGGTGTTACTATCTCTATTACGGTTACGATTCCTATTACGATTCCTATTACGGTTACTATGTCTTTCCATGTATTATCGGAATTGTAATTGCTGGAGTTATTACATATTCACTTTTTGTAATAAGGAAAATGAAAAAAATAGCGAATCAAATAAAATCTTATAATTAATTATGAATATAAATAAACCATATGCCCTGAACGAAATAGGGAAGCGGCAAAACCAGGAAGATAGTATTTTCCCCGCTAAAAATCGGGCAAACAATAATACCCGTTTTTTTCTGGTGTGCGATGGAATGGGCGGGCACGAGAATGGCGAAGTGGCAAGCCAGACGGTTTGCGAAAGCTTTGCCGCGTTTTTAAAAGATATTAACCCCGATGATTTTAACAAAGCGGCGTTTGGGCAAGCCTTAAATTTTGCTTACGATGAGTTGGATAAAAAAGACAATTCGCCCGCGCATGGAAGCAAAATGGGTACAACGCTCACATTCCTTTACCTTAACAACAAAGGCGCTTTTTTGGCGCATATCGGCGATAGCCGGATTTATCACGTCAGGGGTAATAAAATTTTATACAAAACACAAGACCACTCGCTGGTTAACGATTTGCTTAAAGCCGGAATAATAAGCCCTGAAGAAGCCGAAAACCACCCCAAAAAAAATGTAATAACACGGGCAATGCAACCCCATTTGGAAAAGCGCAACAAAGTCGGCGTATATGAAACAGCAGATATTAAAACCGGCGATTATTTCTTTTTATGCAGCGACGGCATACTTGAGAGCCTGAGCGACGACAGGCTTGTTTTTATACTTGGCGAACAGGCGGCAGATTCGGAAAAAATACAGGCAATTAATGAAATTTGCAAAGAACATAGTAATGATAATTTTTCGGCATACCTTGTACCTGTAGCCGAAGGTGTTGCCGTGATGAATCAAAAGCCTGTTTTTGTCGAAACCGCTGAAACAGTCCAGTTTGTAGAAGATTTTCCGGATAATGAAACGGAAGTTACCGATCCTCCAAGGGTTGAGAACGATAAAGAAGCTCCTGAGAAGATCGGACGGCGGCAAAAATCGAAGTTACCCGCAATTCTTTTGATAGTGTTATTATTGGCAATTGCCGGTATTGGAGCGTATTTTTTCCTTAAACACAAATCAATCGAACAACCGGATGAACTAAGCAAGCCTCCTGCAATAAACAAGCATACTAAACCGGAGCCGAAAAAACCGGACTCGAATGTGCCGTTTATTGATAATGAGGCGGAAAAACCAGTAGAACCGATCAATACTTCTGCCGATAGAAAAACAGGCGAGGATAGCCCGAAGATTGATACGGGAATACGAAGAAAAGCCGAGAAATTTCTGAAAATCAGAGGCAAGGAAAGTACCAAAGAAAATATAGATAGTGTAAGTAAAAAAGAAATAGAAAATAAACCTCGGCAAGACACAATATCGAAAAACCAATAAAACTATAAATTTGAAAAACTATGCTAAACACAGCAGAAGGATATTTACCAAATAGGACTCGTACTCAATAAAAATTAAATACCTGATTATTAAAGCGTAATTCTTAATATTATTCAACTATCTTAAAATAAATAAAGTACAAAATTGTATATATTGCAAACCGCTAATAATAAGTATAAAATAAAAAACGGCATAGTGCATACGGCTAACTATCTGCCGCATGCGCTATGTATATCACCATATTATTAGCTGGTAATTAGCCTATTATCCTTTTATATGTTATATAAAATGATTTTTGATTAAAAAATATTTCTACATTTGTCCCTTGAAAGTTTTTTTCCATATTCAACCCCGTTAAGGTGTTCCACAAGTGTGAAATTAAAAGGGAACCATGTGAAAATCACGGACTGTCGCGCAACTGTAAGCTCTTAAAACTTTCTGTATAATATGCCACTAGAGTAAAATCTGGGAAGGTATACAGGATAGAGTAAGTCAGGAGACCTGCCTTAAACCGGATTGACAATGCTTTCGCGAAAAAAGCAGGGTCAGGATTAATTTATTCTTCTGTATTGCTATATACAGATGTATAACCTGCCTTTTTTTCACCCTGCTTTTTTCCGGAATAATTGCAATTTGTACAAAAGCTAATATTTTTAAATATGGATTTTTCATTAACAAAAGAACAAGAACTATTTCTGCAAATGATCAGGGAATTTGCCGAAAAGGAGGTAAAGCCCATTGCTGCTGAAATTGATGAAGAAGAACGTTTCCCGATGGAAACGGTAGAAAAAATGGCAAAATTGGGACTAATGGGCATCCCTATTCCGGTAGAATATGGCGGAGCGGGAGCCAATAGCCAGTTATACTCGATAGCCGTAGAGGAACTTTCGAGGGTGTGTGCAACAACAGGCATTATAGTCTCGGCCCATACGTCATTATGTGCCGCCCCGATATACGAGTTTGGGACAGAGGAACAAAAGCGTAAATACTTGCCCAAAATCGCTTCGGGGCAGTGGCTTGGGGCATTCGGGCTAACCGAACCCAATGCGGGAACCGATGCCGCCGGACAGCAAACAACCGCTGTTGATATGGGAGACCACTGGCTGCTGACCGGTTCGAAAATATTTATCACCAATGCCGCATATGCAAATCTGTACATCATTATCGCTATGACAGACAGGTCGCTTGCTACTAAAGGCATATCGGCATTTATCGTTGAAAGTACATCTCCGGGATTTTCGGTAGGCAAAAAAGAGAAGAAGCTGGGTATCCGTGGTTCGGCTACTTGCGAGCTTATTATGGAAAATTGCATTGTACCTAAAGAAAATTTGCTGGGGCAGATAGGCAAAGGTTTCGGCATTGCCATGAAAACCCTCGACGGTGGTCGTATCGGCGTGGCTTCGCAGGCTCTCGGTATCGCACAGGGAGCAATGGACGAAACGGTGAAGTATGTGAAAGAACGGAAACAATTCGGCAGGTCGATAGGGCAATTCCAGAATACCCAATTCCAATTGGCCGATATGGATACTAAAATCGAAGCCGCACGCTGGCTGGTAAGGCTTGCCGCTTATAAAAAAGACATGAAACAGCCATACTCGATTGATGCGGCAAGGGCAAAACTATTTGCGTCCGAAACGGCTATGGAAATGACGGTTAAAGCGGTACAATTTCATGGCGGCTATGGTTACACTCGCGAGTATCCGGTGGAACGCATGATGCGCGATGCCAAGATTACCGAAATATACGAAGGAACGTCCGAAGTTCAACGGATGGTTATTTCCGCCGGTTTGCTTAAATAAATTATCAAAAAAGAATAAACCAGTTGAAATGAATATAGTTGTTTGTATTAAGCAAGTGCCGGATACGACAGAAATAAGATTGAATCCGGAAACGGGAACTATGATACGCGAAGGTGTTCCCAGTATTATGAATCCCGACGATAAAAGCGGGCTTGAAGCGGCATTGCAGCTGAAATATAAATACGGGGCTCATATAACTGTTATTACCATGGGGCCTGCGCAGGCCGATAAAGTATTGAGGGAAGCTTATGCTATGGGCGTTGACCGGGCAATTCTTTTAACCGACCGTAAATTTGCCGGAGCCGATACGTTGGCAACATCCAATGCCCTTGCCGGCGCTTTACGTATGCTGGACTTCGATTTAATAATCACTGGTCGCCAGGCCATCGACGGCGATACGGCGCAGGTAGGCCCACAAATTGCCGAGCATCTCGACCTTCCGCAAGTAAGCTATGTTGAAGGTTTGCAGTATGACGGACAGAAATTATTCACCATAAAAAAATCGACCGAAGAAGGTTACCAGATAGTGGAGGTCGAAGCTCCTTGCTTGATAACAATATTGTCGTCGGCAAACAGTCCCCGCTACATGTCGGTAAACGGCATTGTGAACGCCTACAAGCGCGAAGTGGAAATATGGAGGTTCGAGAATATCAATATCGATGAGCACAAACTGGGTTTGAAAGGCTCGCCTACCCGCGTATTCAAATCGTTTACTAAAGGAGCTAAAATTGCGGGCCAACTGTACGAAGTTGAAGCTGTCGAAGCTGCCGATATTATTATAGAAAAGTTAAAGGAAAAATTTATTATAAATGGATAAGTCTCAATACAAAAACATCTATGTATTTGTAGAGCAGCGCGAAGGTGTTATCCAGAATGTTGCGCTGGAGCTTTTAAATAAAGCGTGTGAATTAGCTGATAAGTTAAATGAAGAAGTATATGCCGTGCTGCTCGGTTACAACATAAAAGACAAAGCGCCGTTATTGATTGCCCACGGGGCAGGAACGGTTTTATGCGTTGATTCATCCGAATTGGAACAATACAATACCGAACCTTATACCCAGGCTATTACACAGATATTGAACGACAGAAAGCCGTCTGTTGTTTTAATCGGCGCAACAACCATAGGCCGAGACTTGGGACCGCGTTTATCGGCACGCATGAGAACTGGATTGACAGCCGATTGTACTGGCCTAGACATTTCGAGAGAAAGCGCCCTGTTAATGACCCGCCCTGCCTTTGGCGGCAATTTGATGGCTACCATTATTTGTAAGGAACATCGCCCGCAAATATCAACGGTTCGCCCGGGCGTTATGTTAAAAGGGAAAGAAGACCCTTCGCGTAAAGGCGCCGTTGAAAATGTTACGATAAATTTCGATAAATCGAAGTTTAAGGTAAGAATACTAAAAACAGTAAAAGAAGAAAAGAACCTGATTGATATTACCAAGGCAAGGATATTAGTTTCGGGCGGCCGTGGAGTGGGTAGCAGCGAGGGCTTTAAAATGCTAGATAAATTTGCGAAAACTATCGGCGCCGAAGTATCGTCGTCGCGTGCAATGGTTGATGCCGGGGTTATTACTTACGACAGGCAGGTAGGGCAAACCGGGAAAACCGTACGCCCCGATGTTTATTTTGCATTGGGTATTTCAGGCGCAATACAACATTTGGCCGGCATGGAAGAATCGGACTATATAATTGCCATTAATAAAGATAAATACGCCCCTATTTTTCAGGTGGCTGATTTGGGAATTGTAGGCAATGTAAACCAAATAATACCACTGCTGATTGAGAAGTTGAAAAAAGGTAAGTAAAGAATGGCATAATGCATACGGCTAACTATATGCCGCATGCACTATGTATATCACTATATTCTTGTCTGATAATTAGCCTATTATCCTTTTATATAACATATAAAAGGATTTTTGATTAAAAAATGTTTCTACATTTGTCCTTTGAAAGTTTTTTCATATTCAACCCCGTTAAGGTGTTCCACAATTGTGAAATTAAAAGGGAACCATGTGAAAATCACGGACTGTCGCGCAACTGTAAGCTCTTAAAACTTTCTGTACAATTTGCCACTGGAGTAAAATCTGGGAAGGCGTACAGGATAGAGTAAGTCAGGAGACCTGCCTTAAACCGGATTGACAATGCTTTCGCGAAAAAAGCAGCGTCGAGTATAAGATATATTCTTTTATATTAGCATAACAGCCTTATTTATATCTTTCCTCTTAGCCTGTATTTTTCGTTAAACCATTATGGAGGTCGAAAGGTCTTTCATTATACCTGTTGCATTTTAGCAATAGGGGTGTATTTAATTAAAAATTAATGAAAAAGAAATGCTGAATTTAAACCTGCAAGAAATACTGACAGCCTTTATGGTATTATTTGCTGTAATTGACATTACAGGTTCTATTCCTATTATTGTAAACCTCAGTAGCGCCGGGAAAAAAATACAGGCAGGAAAGGCTGCTGTCTTGTCGTTGATTATATTGATTGCATTTTTATTTGCAGGGGAAGCTTTGTTAAAATTATTTAATACCGACATTGCGTCCTTTGCAATAGCCGGCTCATTAGTGCTTTTTGCATTGGCAATTGAAATGACTTTTAATGTCGAGTTATTCCGCAATGAAGGTACTGCAGGACAGTCAACCATTATTCCCGTCGTTTTTCCACTGGTAGCAGGGCCGGGGACGCTTACTACGGCGCTATCGTTACGCGCCGGATACCAAGCTGAAAATATCATTATAGCTATTTTATTTAATTTGATAATCGTGTACATCGTTCTCCGGAAAATTAATCTTGTTGAAAAGCTTATAGGACAAAACGGTATATCTATTTCACGGCGATTTTTCGGCGTAATACTTTTAGCTATGTCGGTAAAATTATTTGTATCCAATCTTCGTATCCTTTTAGCATAAAATTTAATAAAATCACAATAAAAACAAAAGTTATGATGACAAAACAGCAGTACATTGAAAGCCTCCGCAAATTAAATCTGAAAGTTTATTTTATGGGAGAATTGATTGAGAATCCCGTTGACCATCCCATGATTCGTCCGTCCATGAATTCAGTTGCCATGACTTACGAACTTGCCGAAAAAAAAGAATATAAGGATACAATGACCGCAATATCTAATCTGACAGGTAAAACCATTAACCGTTTTTGCCATCTCCATCAAAATTCGAATGACTTGGTAAAAAAAGTGAAAATGCAACGTTTATTAGGTCAAAAAACAGCTGCATGTTTCCAGCGATGTGTGGGAATGGATGCTTTTAACGCAATATTCTCCACAACTTACGAAATGGATAAACAACTGGGAAGCGAATATCATAAGCGTTTTACCGAATATATGAAGTTTGTACAGGATAATGACCTTACCGTTGACGGGGCAATGACCGACCCTAAAGGAGACCGATCATTATCCCCATCAAAACAGGAAGACCCCGATTTGTATCTGCATATTGTTGAAGTCAAAGAAAACGGTATTGTTGTTAGGGGAGCCAAAGCCCACCAAACAGGAGCTGTTAACTCGCACGAACATTTGATAATGCCTACCGTAGCAATGAAAGAAGAAGATAGGGATTATGCCGTATCGTTCGCTGTTCCGTCAGATGCCGAAGGCGTTATTATGATATACGGAAGGCAATCGTGCGACACCCGTAAATTAGAGGAAGGCGCCGACATGGATTTGGGAAACGCTCAATTCGGCGGGCATGAAGCTTTGGTTATATTCGACGATGTTTTTGTTCCGAACGAAAGAGTATTTATGTGTAAAGAGTATGAATTTGCCGGAATGATGGTAGAACGTTTTGCAGGATATCACAGGCAATCGTACGGAGGCTGCAAGGTTGGCGTGGGTGACGTTTTGATTGGCGCTGCCGCTTTAGCTGCTGATTATAATGGCGTACCCAAGGCAAATCATATCAAAAACAAACTTATTGAAATGATGCACTTGAATGAAACCTTATACGCTTGCGGTATTGCCTGCTCAGCCGAAGGCGAAAAAATGCCCGCCGGAAATTATCAGATAAACCTGTTGTTGGCAAATGTTTGCAAGCAAAATGTTACGCGTTTTCCTTACGAAATAGCCCGGCTTGCCGAAGACATTGCCGGAGGGATAATGGTTACCATGCCTTCGGAACAAGATCTCCGCAGCAAAGAAATCGGGCATTATGTGGATAAATACCTGAAAGGAGCCAAAAATATATCTACTGAAAATAGGATGCGCGTGTTGCGTTTAATTGAAAATATAACGTTAGGCGCTGCTGCCGTAGGTTATCGTACCGAGTCGATGCACGGAGCTGGTTCCCCACAGGCACAACGTGTTATGATTGCCCGGCAGGGCGACCTTGAAAGCAAGAAGAAAATGGCTAAAGAAATTGCCCGTATTGATGAAAGCCAAAACAAGTAATTTATTAGAAAGCTTAACTGAAAAACTTGAAAAAGTAATTGAACAAGAGATACGCCCGACGCTCCGTATGCATAATGGTAATATCCATCTGAAAAACATAGATAACGGTGATATCAGGCTTGTATTTACCGGGGCATGTAAAACTTGTCCTTCGGCACAGTTAACAATAGAAGATGTGGTAATAAGAATTTTAAAAGAAAAATTTGGCGATACTGTAAAAAACGTGTACATGGTTAATGAAACCAATGAGGATATGCTAAGTTTTGCTAAAAAATTACTGAACAAAAAATAGTGATTATGAGTTGGAAAGAATTATATAAAGACAAAATAACTTCAGCTGGCAAAGCTATACAGGCAATCAAAGATAATGACTATGTAGTTTTTTCTCATGCCGCCGGTGTCCCGCAAGTAATTGCGAAGGAACTTGTAGCTAAAAAAGAAAACTACCGCAATGTGCACATATATCATATGATAGCTCTTGGCGATGGAGAATATATGCAACCCGAAACAGCAAGTCATTTTCGCCATATAACCAATTTTTTAGGAGCCAATTCCCGCCAAGCCGTTGCCGAAAAACGGGCCGATTTTTTCCCTTGCTTCTTTAAAGATGTACCGAGGACGTTGGGAGAGGCTTTTCCTGTGAATGTTGCAGTATTACAGGTTTCAACGCCTGATGAAAACGGTTTTTGCAGTTTCGGTGTTTCATGTGATTACTCAATAGCCGCAGCAGAAAAAGCAACGGTTATTATTGCTGAAATGAATGATATGATGCCGTATGTTGGCGGAGAGAATAAAATACATGTTTCAAAACTGGATTATATTGTGCCGAGTGCAAATCCCCTTTATGAAATATCCCTTCCGAAGATTACAGATACAGAAAGGGAAATAGCTAAACATTGCGCCTCTTTAATTGAAGATGGTTCAACGCTACAGCTTGGTATTGGGGCTATTCCTGATGCTGTACTGCTCTTTTTGAAAGATAAAAAAGATTTGGGAATCCATACCGAAATGTTTTCCGATGGAGTGATTGACCTGGTTGAAGTAGGCGTAATTACTGGCAAACAAAAAACGTTGCACCCGAATAAGTTGATTGCTACATTCTTAATGGGAACTAAAAGGTTGTATGATTTTGTTAATCATAACCCTGATGTGGAACTATACCCTGTCGATTATATAAACGACCCCTGGGTAATTGCTAAAAACGACAAAATGATATCCATTAATTCATGTATTGAAGTGGATTTAATGGGGCAGGTTGCGTCTGAAACTATTGGCTTGAAACAATTCAGCGGAATAGGCGGGCAGGTTGATTACGTACGCGGGGCGGCGCTTTCACGCGGAGGTAAATCAATTATGGCTATGCCCTCGACCGCAGCGAAAGGCAAAGCATCACGCATAGTACCGTTTTTGGCCGAAGGCGCTGCTGTTACTACTTCACGGAACGATGTCGATTATGTTGTTACCGAGTACGGAATAGCGAAATTGAAAGGAAAAACATTGGAACAACGTGCGCAAAGCCTTATCGACATTGCTCACCCCGATTTCAGGGAATCGCTACAAGCAGAGTTTAATAAAAGATTTTAGTATATGCAATTATTTAAGCTTAAAACAAAAATCAACAATTTCGACAGTTTTGCCGATTTTGCCAGCGAGTTTAATCTATCGGCTAAGGATTTGATTATTACTCACGAATTTCTTTACGAACCTTTTATGAAGGCCTTACAGTTACCTTGCCATTTTGTAATGCAGGAAAAATATGGTAATGGCGAACCGTCGGACGAAATGATGAATAAAATTCTGGCAGATGTTCGCAAAGTTGATTATGACAGGGTTATAGCCATAGGTGGGGGTACTGTAATTGATATTGCTAAGTTATTTGTATTGAAAGGAGTAGAAAATGTTACAGATGCTTTTGAGCGGAAAATATCCATAGAAAAGGAGAAGGCATTAGTAATATTACCTACAACTTGTGGTACAGGCAGCGAAGTTACCAATATCTCGATTGCCGAAATAAAATCAAAACATACTAAAATGGGGCTTGCTGATGAGGCGTTGCTTGCCGACGACGCAGTTATGATTCCTGAATTACTGAAAGGGCTTCCTTATAAATTTTATCTCTATAGCGCCATTGATGCTTTGATTCATGCCGCAGAATCGTATGTATCGCCTAAAGCTAACCCTTATACACGCTTATTTTCGAAAGAAGCCATACAAATTATTCTGAATATTTTTTCGGAGATAGTGGAAAAAGGTGAAAATTACCGGTTCGGGTGTTTGGAGGATATGCTTATTGCCAGCAATTATGCAGGCATAGCTTTTGGCAATGCAGGTGTTGGTGCGGTACATGCCCTCTCGTATCCATTAGGCAGTAATTATCACGTACCACATGGCGAAGCTAATTACCAGTTTTTTACAAATGTTTTCAGGTTATATAATAAAAAACAGCCTGCACGATTAATTCACGAATTGAATACACTATTATTCCAGAATCTAAAGATTTCGAAAAATGTTTTATATAAGGATGAATTTATTGTTTATGAATTACTTGATACATTGTTAGAAAAACTAATTCCTAAAAACAGTTTGCATGCTTATGGAATGAAGGAGGAAGACATTGACGGTTTTACAACTAACGTAATTGAGACGCAACAACGTTTGCTGGCTAACAATTATGTGCCATTTACACGCGAAGAAATAAGGGATATATATACATCGTTATATTAGAGTTTATATAAACTAAAAGTATAGGAACAAAATAGCTCTACTTCCCCCTCTGAGTAGAGAAGGGAAGTAGACCAAGTAAGGTGGAAAATTTTAATACGATTATATACATCAATATGTGATTCAGAGAAGATAATACTCATTTGTTATTTTGAATGAAGCGTAAGCGAAATGAAGAATCTCAGAGTCGGCAGTTAGTTATAAAATGAAATCCTTCACAAACGTTCAAAACAATAACATGCATCTTTCTATCTGCTATATACCAGCAAATTAAATTCTTTCAGCCGCTCACAAGTTTAACCCCTTTTCCAGAGGGGTTGGGAGGGCTGTTCTTTAAATCTTTGTTCAGTATAATCTGTATTGACCATTTAAATAATTAATTAACAAACATATAAAAATTTAAAACAAAAATGAAAGAGGTAAGTGAAATGGTAGAAAAAGCCCGTAAAGCTCAGGCTATTTACGAGGCTCATTTCGATCAGGATGATGTTGATGCAGTAATAAAATTAGCTGCACGCGCTATTTTCAATAATGCTGAAGAATTGGCCAAATTAACCATTGAAGAAACCGAAATGGGCGTTTACGAAGATAAGGTTTCTAAAAATAAAAATAAATCGAAAGGCGTATGGAATAATCTTAAGGGTAAAAAATCAATGGGTATCCTTAGTATTGATGAGCATACAGGTTTGATTGAAATTGCTAAACCTATCGGAGTTGTTGCCGGGATTACCCCAATGACAAACCCAGTGGTTACGCCTATGTCAAAAATTATTTTTGCCTTAAAAACACGGAATGCGATTATTATATCTCCACATCCAAGAGCTAAGAAGTGTTCGTCGTTGGCTGTGAAAAAGATACTGGAAGCTATTGCCCCGATGGAAGTACCCGACGGAATGGTGCAGGTTATCGAGGAACCTACACTGGAAAAAACACAAGCATTAATGGTTGCATGCGATGTTGTTGTTGCTACCGGTGGAATGCCGATGGTTAAATCGGCCTATTCGTCAGGGAAACCGTCATTCGGCGTGGGTGCAGGCAATGTACAGGTAATCCTCGACCGGAATATCGATTACGAGTTGGCAGCCGGAAAAATTGTTACCGGACGCTCGTTCGACAACGGTATCATTTGCTCCGGAGAGCAAAGCTTTATTTATCCAAAGGAAAATAAAGAGGAAGTTTTTTTGGCATTTCGTAAAAAAGGAACATATATTGCTACTGAAGAAGAAAGGGAAAAAATTATCAATACCATTTTTGAAGACGGACATACAGCTCGCGATGTTGTGGGACAAACAGCAAAATTCATCGCTCAAAAAGCCAGAATTACAGTACCGGATAATACACGGGTTATTGTTGTCGAAGCGCGCGGCGCAGGGGAAAAGGATCCTATTTCAAAAGAAAAAATGTGCCCGGTAATGGCGGCATTCCCATATCAATATTTTGACGAAGCGTTAGAAATTGCTAAAACCAATCTTGCTTTAGAAGGAAGCGGACACACAGCCGGCATACACTCCAACAACCAGGCAAACATTATTAAAGCCGGGACAGAGTTGTCGGTTGCACGCCTTATTGTAAATGCTATTTGCGCTACAACGGCAGGAGGATCTATCCAAAACGGGTTGCCTGTTACAAATACATTAGGTTGTGGTAGTTGGGGAAATAATTCGATCTCGGAAAATTTCACTTATAAGCATCTTTTAAATATTACCCGTATTGCTCCTCTATCAGCCCGTATTTATATTCCCAGCGACGAAGAAATATGGAATCAATAAATATGGAAAGAAAAAAAGTTTTTATTGTAACGGCAAAATGCACGCCCATTGGAAAATTTATGGGTACGCTTGCTAACTATACTCCCGCATTACCGGGAGTATAGTCGTTAAAAATATTCTAGACGAAACCGGAATAAATCCTGCACAAATAATAAATGAGCTTATCGGAGCTAATGTTTTGTGGCAAGGCAAAACAAAATCTTATACGTTAGGTAGCAATTAATGCAAGTATTCCGGCAGGAGCGCCTGCTTATGGAATCAATATGGTGTGTGGAAGCGGAATGAAAGCGATAATGAATGTTTATGCAGATATTATTGCCGGTGAAGCCAAATTGGTATTGGTAGGCGATACCAAAATAATGTCAAACGCTGGTTTTGTTATGGGAGGAGAAATACGCAAAGGTCACAAAATGTTAATTTGCAAGCAATTGACCATATAGCGCCGGATGCTTTGATGGATGCGTTTCAGGCTTACTATATGGATGTTACAATTTCGCCTGTTTCTCTTTGGTAGGCGTAGATGAGCCAAACCCTGGTGCTCTTCTTCCCCTCATATGTCCAAAACTCATCTACTTCCAAACAATCATAATACGGCTGCCTAGGCTGGA
The DNA here is from genome assembly GCA_031263585.1 of Prevotellaceae bacterium. Lineage (GTDB taxonomy): Bacteria > Bacteroidota > Bacteroidia > Bacteroidales > UBA932 > JAISFN01. The sequence goes on from JAISFN010000111.1 coordinate 58,190, forward strand.
GCATAGCAATACCGGCAATAGTTTTTTGATATTAATACCCTCTATTTCAGTGATATTTATGATGTATATGCCGCGGACAAGCGGCAATAAGATCTTTTGTGTCGGGGAAGAATGACAGCCTTTGTAATCCAATGCATGGTCGCCGATAAATGGCCGTCTACATTTCTTGCACAAATAATTTTGCATCCCATACGATTTCTTGCCATTCCTTTTTATCTTTGTGCTTTGGCAATCGGGGCAATGGAGCGTATTTTTATTTGCATTTACAAAAATATCAATTCATCACTGATTGCCAAATATTTACAGCAGCACGCTTTTTACGTCACTACCAAATTTAATTTAGCTTGTCCGTTGCAACTTTTTTCGCCCGCTTACAGTCTAATGGAAAACAAAATTTATAAGCATGGAAAATTTTATATCAACCCTAGCAATTATCGTATTCTTTGGAACACCTATTATTATTGTGTGGCTTTGGCTCCGATTCGTATCCCAAAGAGAAAAATCAAGAAATCAATTGATAGAAAAAGCTCTTGAATTGAATAAGGATATTAATTCGGAACTTTTTCTTAGACCTAAAAAGGACGCTAGCGTCATAAACCGGCGGCTGTTAGTCAGTGGAATTTCACTGGTTTGTTTCGGACTCGCCGCGTTTACCGTATTACTTGTATTAACGAACATATCCTATGCTTCGTTTGCGTTTTTATTGCTGTTCCCCGGTTTGGGTTTTTTAATAGCTCATCGGCTAATTGCAAAAGATTTGAAGAAGGGGCAAGCGGGTGGACAAAGGAGCTTTTGAACAGTTTATAAAGCTGCAGCACGAGCCATTGCGCAGATTCTTACTGAACCTTTGTGCAGGCAACCAAGCAATGGCCGACGACATAGCGCAGGAGGCTTTTATAAAGTGCTGGCTCAACATAGGGGCGTTTGAAGGCAGAGCTAAAATATCTACATGGCTGTTCAAAATCGCCTATAACTGTTTTTACGATTATGTTAAACAGGAGCAAAAACACAGATTGGAATCCATCGGCAACTATGAGTTTTGTTTGAAGGATGTTGAAAAAGAAGATAAAACTGAAGTATCGCAAGCGCTGTATCAAGCGCTGTCAAAGTTAAAATATCAAGAACGGGTGGTGTCGCTGCTGTTTTATATGGAAGATAAAAGCTTGAAGGAAATAGCGGCTATTAGCAAAACCCCTGTCAATACGGTGAAATCGCACCTGCGTAGGGCTAAACTACAACTTAAAAAATATCTGGAGGAAACAGGATATGAAAAAAGATAGCGTGAGAGATTTTATGAAAGCTCAGCGGCAAAAAATAGATGATGATGGGTTCACGGCAAAACTTGCGGCACGACTTGAATATTATCCTGTTCCCCAAAAGGCGAACAGAAAATCATTCTATATAGCGCTCATTGCCCCCGCATTTTTCTTATTAGCCGTGTTGGCTATAGCGTTATTGGACGGTTGGGACATCCTTATTGTCCACTTGAAAAATAATCCGTTTGACGGACTAAACATACTATGGCCTGCGTTAGCATCTTTGACGCTATTATTATCATCAGGGCTAACTATACTAGCTATAAATTGGAAAGAAACTTATTAACACGTTTTAGTATGAAAAAAAAATATTTTGCATTATTGCTGTTCGACGTCTTTGTAAGCGCCTCCCTTTTTGCCCAGGAGAAGAAACACTATGAATTTATGCAGTCCTATGATTTTCCTGTGGCAAGCATTCAAAAAGTAAATGCCCGCCTATCGTGGGGGAATATTATTATGCAGGGGAACAGCGCCGACGAAACGAAAGTAGAACTCTTTCTTTGCCAAATCGATGACGGCGAAGCTCAATGGCCGAAAGAAAAAATGCAGGAAGAATTCAATAAGCACTGCTCATTGGACGTCAAGGTAGAGAATGGAATATTAAACGTCTACTTAAAACAAAAAAAACAATGGTCATGGAAAAAATTTTATACATTTAGAATATCGAGACCAGAGCTATTCATCATCGTTAAAGTGAACACGAATAGAAAGGCGGACATACAGCTCAACACCGATGGCGGCGAGATAAAAATAGAGAAAACTACTGGTAATTTAGCGGCTTTAACGGAGTACGGAAATATTAAAGCATCGGATTGTAGTGGAGAAATTTCGCTTACTGCGGAACATGGTAGTATAATATTAGATAAAATTGACGGAAATCTAAAGGCCTACACTGACCATGGCTATATTAAGGGAAGCGATTGCAAGGGGACCTTGTTATTCGACACAGACCACGGCAATATAAAGTTAATCAACATTGTCGGCAGTATGGAAGCTAAAGCTCAAAATGGAAATATTTCTGCCGATATAGCAGCGGCTACAGATCAGGTAAAGTTGTCAAGCTATGATGGGGATGTTTCGCTTACATTGCCTAAAGAAAAGGGGTACAAGGTAAAAATTAAGGCGGAGAGGATTGACTTAAAAAAAGAGGGAGTACTTTTCAACGGTTTCGCTACCACTAAAAGTGTGGAAGGCGTCATCAATGAGGGGGGAGCGCCAGTGATAGTTCATGCAGATAGAATAGTTAAATTAATGTTTAAATAGATAATAAAAGAATAATTTCTAAAACTAAAAATATATTTATGAAGTTTGTAAATAGTCATTCCTTAAAAACCCTCTCTATGCTGCGGTAAAGTAAAAATTTGGCAGGTGAAAGCGCCGAAGAATAAATTTCAAAAACTTTTCTTTGAGTTTTTCCATGTATTTCTTCAAGTTCCACGCGACGGCTGCCATG
>JAISFN010000007.1 GCA_031263585.1 Prevotellaceae bacterium
AATCTTGCGTAATCGGTGATATATCATCCAAAAGCCCCACCGGCGGTGATGTTCTGCCAACAGGAATAATTGCTCAATAATCTAATTATCTAGCTTTATACGGATACGATAATAATAAACGGAACTACTGATCTGAAACATCCCACATACCTGTCGAAAACTTATAGCATGCTCCGGCGGGGTATAATACATAAGATCTCGCTTTTCAGCAGGCATCAGAGCTTTTTTTCTATCATATCTTTTAAGACTGTGTTTTGCAACGTTAATTCTGCAATGATCTTTTTATATTGAGACAATTCCCGCTCCAGATCCTTGAGTTGTTTTAATTGGGAAACTTCCATGCCGCTATAGTTACTCTTCCGGTTATAGAAGGCGGCTTGACTGATACCATGTTCCCGGAAAATATCCGAAACACTACGTCCACTGGCCTGGGAGCGTAAAATCATGATAATTTGAGAATCAATGAAATAACTCTTTTTCATACTATAAAAATATTAATTTTTTACAATTATATTTGTAGCTGTTTTTAGGGAAGGATACATTTTGTCGGAGGGCAGGCATAGAACCCCGAATAGGACATCTGAAGAGCGATCATCGTTTGGGACGAAACTTTTACAAAGCCTTGCCCGGAGATACTATCAACATCATACTCGCCGCTGCCGCATTTAACTTTAAAAGAGCATGAGGCTTTTTTTATCGCTCATCCAAAAAGGACTATTTACCTTTATAAAAGATCAACAAATTACAGGGAGCAAACAAGAGGTGAAGTTTTGTTGTCATTGGAGGCTTTTTAACGGGACTACTAGTTAACATATTAATACACTAAAAGATACTTGATATTATTTAAGTCCTTGTTCGATATAATATTTAATATGCCTTAAATTATCGAGTAAATTTTTAATAAACTCAATAACTTATACAAATTTTTGCTATATTCGCAGCTTTGAAAAGACTAACTAATTTTATATAAATTCACATAAATGGCTACATTAGAGAAAATAAGGACACGTGGAGGAGTCTTTATCGCAATTATTATCGGTATCGCTTTATTGTCATTCATCGTTAGCCCCGATTCGCTTCAGAGAGCATCAATGATGTTTTCATCAAAATATGATGCCGGTGAAATTGCAGGGAAAAGCATATCCTATCAAGTTTATCAACAACAAGTGGACTATCAGACTGCTTTGTATGAGATGAATATGGGAGGCAGGGCAAATATGAACGAGCAAGTAACCGAACAAATACGCGAACAAGTTTGGCAGGAGTTTATCAAGGAATATGTGTTATATAAAGAATTTGACAAGATAGGCCTTGCTGTTTCAGACGATGAATTAACCGATCTGGTGAGTGGCAATAACCCCTCGCCAATGATTAGGCAAATATTTACCAACCAGGAGACCGGACAGTTTGATCGCGGCCGGTTAGTCCGTACCATTCAAAGCCTTGATGCCGACCCTAATTTAAAAGCACAGTGGTTGTCTATTGAAGAACAGATGAAAGATAACCAGTTGTATACTAAATTTTCGAATCTTATTGCAAAAAGTACACTCTTTAATTCGATTGATATTGATAATTCAATAGCGGCTTCGAGCAATAATGTCGAATTTTCGTACATTGTAAAGCCTTATATGGTGATTGATACCATATCGCAGGTAAATATGTCGGAGTTGAAAAAGTATTATAACGATAATAAAAAGTTATATGAACAAAGCCGTTCGCGTGACATACAGTACATAAGTTTGCCTATTGTACCGTCGGCTGATGATTACAGGTTGGCAATGGAAACTATTCAGAAAATAGAGACTGATTTTATTTCAACTCCTGTGACTGATTTAGGTATGTTTGTAAACCGTAATTCGGAAAAGGTATTTGATGATATTTATCATAAAAGAGGTGAACTTCCGTTAGCCGTTGATACGTTTGCCTTTAATGAAGAGTTGGGAGCATTTTTACCCATTTACCAGGAAGGAGATACTTATAATATGTCCCGTATTTCGGGAATTAAAAACATGCCTGATTCAGTGCATGCACGCCATATTTTATTGGCTCCTGAAAACTTTGCTAAGGCAGACAGCTTGGTTGACGCCTTGAAAAACGGCGCCGATTTTGTAACTATGGCGAACCAATACTCAATTGATCAGGCTGCAAACCAAAATGGCGGAGATTTGGGCTGGTTCACTTTCCGTAATATGGTGCGTCCGTTTAGCGATTCGTGTTTTTTTAATAACCCCAAAGGTAAAATAACCAAAGTACGTACGCAGTATGGCGACCATGTTATACAGATACTTGATAAGGGATCCGAAACAAAGCACGTACAGGTTGCTACTATCCAGATATCGATTACTGCCGGAAAAATAACATCGCAAAATATTTTTAACCAGGCAAATGCTATTGCCGCCGAGGCAAATAACGATCAGACAAAATTTTTAAATCTTGCATCGGAGAGAGGGCTTTTTGCAGAGTCAGGTAGCAGGATTGGCCTTAACGACAGGAGGTTTGCTAATTTTAATAATGTTCGCGAATTAATTCGCTGGGTTTATGATGCTAAGGTAGGCGATGTTTCAGATGTGTTTGAAATTGATAACAACTACTTTGTTGTTGCAACGCTTACTGCTATACGTGAAGACGGTACAGCTCCGTTCGAACAGATGAAAAATGAAATTGAAGTAGCCGTAAAAAAGGACAAACAGGCTAAAACGATCTCGGAGGAGTTAAAAACAGCCATGCAATTGGCCCATAATAGTATTGATGAATTAGCTGTAAAAACAGGTTTGCAGGTAGCTACTGTAAGTAGCCCCATTAATTTTATGACATCTTATATTTCGGGAATTATGGCGCCCGAGCCGAAATTGATAGGTGCAGTAACCAGCGCTTCTGAAAATACATTGTCGGGGCCTGTTGTCGGAGCTAACGGCGTATATGTATTTACAGTTACCAATAAAACTACAAAAGAAGACTTTGATAAAGAGGCTGAAAAAGTAAGATTGCAAAATATGGTGCCTATGCAAGCTTACGAATTTTATAATATCTTGATAAATAAAGCTAACATTAAGGATAACAGAGGTAAGTTTTATTAATAAAAGATTTACTGAACAATAAAAAAACGGAACTGCTTTAATCGTAGTTCCGTTTTTTATTTGATAATTAAAAGGTATAACTTTACTTCGTTGTTACTAAAATGGGAGATAATTAAAGTCTGCATATTAACTTTCATGGGAAGCAAAACTATTTGTGCAAGAAATGCGGACGGCAGTTTATTGGCGGCTACGCCTTACGGTACAAAGGCAGTCATTTTTCCCCGACGTAAAAGATATTATTACCGCTTGTTCGCAGCATATGCATCATGTATATCGTTGAAACTGATAGGATCAACGTCGAAAAAATATTATCTGTATTGCTATACTCCCGGCATATGATCCAGCCCAAGCAGCAGTATTATGATTGTTTGGAAGCAGATGAATTTTGGACTTATGCGGGGAAGAAGAGCGCCAGGGTTTGGCTCATCCATGCCTGCCACAGGGACAGCTGCGGGATCGTAGCGTTTGTTTGGGACAAACGGGAATAAAAACAGCCAAAGACTTGAAGAAAAATTGTCTGATTTAGGGGTAAGCTACGGAAGTATTGCCAGTGATGATTGGGATAGCTTTGTGAGCGCATTCAAAGGCGAAAACCATCGTGCAGGAAAGAAACATACTGTAGTAGGTATCGAGAGGAATAATTGTCGGCTGAGGTATCGTATCCGCAGGGCCTTCCGTACAACTTACTGTTTCTCCAAAATAATATGCGAGCGTTTAAACGTATTTAATTAAGCATTAAAAAGCATTTAGTCTTGTTTTCTTTTATATCAATTTCGGCTTTGTATATTTGGCATACTTTGGAGAACGCCATAATAGGTTTATGAAAATCAAATTCTTTTTAGAGACTAAAAATGGGGTAAGTGGCGGCTCACTGCGGTGCGAACGGACGAGAAACTTGTGCAAGTTTGTACCGCTGTTTCTGCAAGCCTACAACCGCCACTTTTAGACAAACTGAGAGAATGGGAAGATTAACATAAGGATGTGTTTATTAATAAAACCACTGATAAATCAGAAGAATAGACTTCCAATTTAGTTATATTCAAAATTAATTAATACTTTCGTATACGGGTTGTTTGAAACAATGGAAAACCATAGCAGACCAAAGAGTTTCGCTTTTTTTAAAGCATTACCTATTCTACTTTTATAATTAGTTAAATGCCTGTAAAATAATGGAATACTCTAAAACCGCATTTTGTTGATAAGTCCTTCTATAGCATTATTTTTTATGTAATGCTATGTCAAGCTAAACATTTAGAGAATAAAAAAAACCGCCTCCACTTTAACGCAAAGGCGGCTTTTAACACTTGTAAATCCTTGAATTTATTTCGTTTCGCACGAATTAGTTAAAAATGCATTGTACATCCATACTAGCTTTTCCTGTTTGTCGATAAAACTGCTTATCAGGTCGTTTGTGGCCGTATCGTTAGCTTCATCGGTAATATTCAGTATTATACGTTCTTTAACTATAATAATTTTGAAATGATTTAAAATATGCTGTATGGCTTCCTTTCCGCATTTTACACCCGAAACCTCTTTAATTTCGGATACTTTTAAATATTCCGAGAAAGCATTTACTGGTTTTTCACCTAACATAAGGATACGTTCGGCAACTTCGTCTATTTTTTCAGCCAAATCGTCGTATAATTCTTCAAATTTGGCATGAAGCGTAAAAAACAATTTACCTTCGATATCCCAATGGAAACCACGCACATTAGTATAAAATACCTGAAGGTTTGCTAATAAATCGTTCAATTTTGCGGTTGTGTTTTTTGATGACTTTTCATCAAGCCCAATGTAATTTAAAGTACTCATAACAAATAATTTTTAATTAAATTTTATTTTAATACAAAAATATAACTTTTTTCAATGATATTCAAATATAATTATTTTATATAATTATAGGCAAAATCTATGAATACATGCAATACTTATAATAAATAACTATAACCAATCATTTACCAATGCAGTATAATTGCGTTAGAATCTATATAACTAAAGATACAAGAACAAAAATATTATTGATTAAAATATTAAAAAAACAAATGATTTACATTCAATGATTTGTCATTAGCAAATTACCCCATCGACACGTTAAAAGTCTTCTACTATTATTTTTTTGATTTTTTCCTGCGCTCGTTTTTGATATTGCCTTTGGCAGCTGCAATAAAGTCATTCGTTTTTTCATTTATCATAACAAAATCCAGATGTTTTTGTTGCAAATCGGTACTTAAAACTTTTATACGTACCTTGTCACCAAGCATATACCGTTTATCCGACGAGCGCCCCACAAGGCTATAGTTTTCTTCGTCAAAATAGTAAAAATCATCTTTCATTGCCCTGACCGAAACCATGCCTTCTATTTTGGTATTAATTAGTTCCACATAAATACCCCACTCGGTAACGCCCGAAATAAGCCCGTCGAATTCCTGCCCGATATTATCCTGCATAAACTCAACCATTTTGTATTTAATTGAAGCACGTTCGGCCTCGGCAACCCGCTGTTCCATTACCGACGAGTGCTTGCATAACGTCTCGTACATGTTTTTATCGACCGATTTACCGCCGTCAAGGTAATGCGCCAAAAGCCGGTGCACCATCATATCGGGATACCGGCGGATAGGCGATGTAAAGTGCGTGTAGTACGGAAAAGCCAAACCATAATGCCCAACATTATCGGTTGAATATTTGGCCTTTGCCATCGACCGTATGGCCAAAGTTTCAATCAGATTTGCTTCGGGTTTGCCTTTTACCTGTTCCAGTATTTTATTCATTTCTTTCGAAATGTTTTTTTCCTCACTGGTTTCTAGCATGTAACCGAAACGTTTGATAAACTCCTTAAAACTACCTAATTTATCCTCGTTGGGTTTTTCGTGTATCCGGTAAACAAAGGTACGCTCCTTGCGGTTATCCCTTTTTTTGCCGATAAGTTCGGCTACCTTTTTATTGGCTAGCAGCATAAATTCCTCGATTAGCTGGTTTGATTCTTTCAATGCCTTGAAGTACACACGCAAGGGTTTTCCATTTTCATCAATCTCAAATTTAGGTTCTTCGCGTTCAAAAGTAACGGCGCCCGCTTTAAAGCGTTTAGCTCTCATTAACTGCGCCAGTTCGTTCAGTTTTAAAATTTCATGCTTATACTCGCCTTCGCCCGTTTCAATAACTTCTTGGGCTTCTTCGTAAGTAAAACGGCGGCGCGATTTTATCACTGTCCTTCCAAACCATTCGCCAACCACATTGGCTCTTTTATCCAGTTCGAACACAACCGAAAAACAAAGCTTTTCCTCATCTGGACGTAACGAGCATATATAATTCGACAAACGTTCGGGCAACATGGGAATGGTACGGTCAACCAGGTAAATTGATGTTGCGCGCTTAACAGCTTCTCTGTCGATAGCCGTATCGGGCATAACGTAGTGTGTAACATCGGATATATGTACGCCTACTTCAAAATTTCCGTTATCCAGCTTGCGGAATGACAGTGCATCGTCAAAATCCTTTGCATCAACGGGGTCAATTGTAAATGTGGGAACATCCCTGAAATCACGGTGCGATGAACGGTCGGCGGCAGTTATTTTTTCGCTTATTTTTTTCGCTACGGCGTCAACGCTCTTCGGGAAACTGTATGGCAAGTTGAACTCAGCAAGTATGGCATGCATTTCAACATCGTTATTGCCGACATCGCCCAAAACATCGGTAACTTCACCCACCGGATTACGCATGCCTTTTTTCCATTCGGTAATTTTAGCCACCGCTTTCTGGCCATTTTTAACGCCCAGCAGCTTATCGTGCGGAATAAAAATATCGTAAGGCATATTACGACTATCAGTAATAACAAAACCGTAACTCTCCGTCAATTCAATTTTACCCACAAACATACGGCTCGATTGTTCGATAATTTCCACTACTTCGCCTTCGGCGCGCCCGCTTCGCTTGTTAAATACGCGTATTTTAACCTTATCGCCGTGTAAGGCCTGCATCAAATTATGCTGGGCAATAAATATATCATCTTCCTCTTCTTCCTCGGGAATCAGATAGCCATTGCCCTGCTTCGTCAAATCTATTGTACCTACAAGGAACTTATCCTCCTGTTTCAAACAGTATTTGCTTTTATCAACAAGTTGCAGTATTCCCTGTTTTTCAAATTCTTCCAAAGCGGTTACAATCGAGGTGCGGACATCCTTTTCAATAATTCCGAACTGCGAAGCTATTTGCCTGTAATTGTACGACTTATTCGGGTTAAGCAAAAATATATTTAAAATGCCTTGTAATAAATCTTTTACAACGGGTGTTAATTTTTTTTCTTTCTTTTTACTCATTAATTTAGTTGTGTATAATATTAATTCATCAATTATTTGTAGTGATTATCAACAGGGATACAATCGTTTAGCAGGAAAAAGAGATACACGGGTATAGTTTTATATCAACCAATCGTGCTACAAAGGTATAAGATTTTGAAGCTAAAATGTACATTTTTCATTTTTTTATTCAGCTAAAGTACATTCAATAAAAACAAGATTATACCGGATATGTTTACCGCTAAAATTTTAAGATAAAAAAAACTAACTTTGCAGCTTATAAGTATTGAAAATTTAATATTGGCTTTGCCGAGTTCGTAAACTCGATTGTTGATTTTAGATTTTTAGAATATATTGATATAATGTATTTTAGATTCTTTCAACTACTTGAAAAACGGATGAAAATAAAGTATTCTATATAGTTTAGAATAATTATTTATACAAATATCACCGGCATTTACTGTAATTCACGCTTTATAAAACCTTAAATCTGCAATTTTAAATCATAAATAGAAATGGTATTCCGGACAGAATTTGAAATACCCGAATTGTCGCGTAAGCTCAATTATGCGACAAAGGCTTTGTTTATCGGATCGTGCTTTACAAGCAATATCGGGGAATGTATGCAACGTTATAAATTTCCTGCCGATGTAAATCCGTTTGGGGTAATATACAATCCATTATCAATAATCAACAGTTTGGAATTGCTACAAAGCGGATATCGTTTTGGCGGGGAGGAATTATTGTATCAAAACGGATTGTGGTTCAGTTACACCCACCATTCATCGTTTTCATCTCCCGACAAGGAACAATGTTTAAGCCGGATAAACCGCCGCATGCGGCAATCGACAGAGTTTTTGCAGCAAGCAGATTTTTTGTTTATCACTTTGGGTACTGCTTATGCTTATAAATTGAAAAAAACAGGCAAAGTTGTTGCCAATTGCCATAAAACCCCGACTAGTGAATTTGATAGGATGTTGCTAAGTACCGGAGAAATAATTGAAAGTTTCCGGATATTGTTCGATAGCTTGTTAAGGAAAAATCCCAGTTTAAATATAATTTTTTCGGTAAGTCCTGTGAGGCACTTGAAGGATAGCGCACATGGTAATCAACTGAGTAAAGCGAGTTTGCTACTGGCTATTGATGAATTGCAAAAGCAATATACCGGCGCTTGTTTTTACTTCCCTGCATACGAATTATTGTTGGATGATTTACGCGATTACAGATTTTATGCCAACGATATGCGCCACCTTTCGGAACAAGCGATAAAATACATCCGAGAAAAGTTCAATAAGGCTGTAATTAGCGCAGATTGTATACAGATTATGAATCAGGTAGAATCGATTGTAGCGGCAGCAAATCACCGCCCGTTTAATACCGACAGTGAACAATATAAGGCGTTCCAACAAAAAACCATTGATAAAATATACCAACTGCAAGCACAATACCCATTTATGAATTTTACCAGTGAATTGGAAACGCTGCAAACAAATCGTTTTTAATCTTCTTCAACAAATCTGGCTGAACCGTATAAAAGGTTTTCCAGCTGGCTCATCGTTATGTCGGTAAATTTAAACTTTTTGCACAATAGTCCGGTTCCGCCCTTTATAAATCCCGTTGCGGTGAAGTTGTCGTTAAGCCGGGTAAGGTCAACGGTTTTGGTAATTACCGCCATTATATCAATAACATTAAACTCAACGAAAACGGAATGATAATCGTTTGAATGCGGAAGGACCTTTACTTTCTCTTTAAGTTTTACATTGGCAAATTGATAGCCGTTACGCAATATTTCGGCATCAATTTTACGTAAAACAAGCTTATGCCCTGTAGGGTTGTTTACCTTTACCCGCGTTTCCACCATAACCTTACTGCCGCTTTGCCTACGTACCACACTTTGCTCAACCTCGTCGATACTGATATTCTTTAAGTTGCCACACGATACAAAAGCCAAAATAACGAATAAAAGGAATAAAAATTGTATTAATTTCATTTGTGCTAATTTATTATTCATACCCGCCGCCTAATGCTTTGTATAAACTGACGATGGAAAGGAGCTCGTCCAGTTCGGCATTATTCAGCCCGATTTGAGCATCAAGCAAACCGCGTTGGGCATCAAGCACATCCATATAGCTTGTAACCCCGTTAATGTACTGCAAATGGGCTAATTGTGTGTACGTTTGAGCCGCCTCTTCGAGCTTTGCCCGCGAAGCTCTGATTTCTTTCATTTTGCGTACATTAACAAGGGCATTGTTTACCTCCTTAAAAGCATTAAGCACGTTTTTTTGATAGCTGTAAACCGCCTGTTCGTAACGTGCTTTACTGGCCTTGTATCTGGCTTTATTCTTGCTCATCGAAAAAATAGGTGCAATTAAATCTCCTGCAAGAAACCATGCCGGGCTTTTCAGCAAATCGCCCAATTCCTCGCTTTCAAATCCCAAGTTCCCGGTAAGACGTATTTTTGGGAACATATCGGTATAGGCAACTCCTACCTTGGCGTTTGCCTCTTTCAGCTTTAATTCGGCCTGTCGCATGTCGGGCCGGCGTTCGAGCAAAGACGAGGGTAGCCCCACAGGTAAATGCTTAAGCAGTTTTTGTTTGGTAAACGAAAACCCGCGGGGTATGCTATACGTGTATTTGCCTAACAATAACGACAAATCGCTCTCTTTTATTTTTATCTGCTGTTCAAGGTCGGGAACCAGCGTTTCGGTACGTGCCAGTTCAACCTGTGCCTGTTGGTACGAGGTTTCGGAAGTAAGCCCGCCCTCGTACCGGAGTTTTGCAAGGCGCACACCTTCTCTCCGGGCATCCAATGTTTGCTGTACAATAATCAATTCACGGTCAAGTGCGCACAGCTCGTAATAATTTGTGGCAACTTCGGCAATAAGTATTAATTGCAGGGCATTACGAGCCTCAACCGATTGCATGTAAGCTGCAATATCTGCTTCGCGCGCCCACCTCAGGTTGCCTAAAAAATCCAACTCCCACGATAAAAAAAGTTTGGCTGACATCTCGGAATCGGGTTTGCTGTTGTTACCTCCGTAATTAAGCACTTCTCTTTGAGCGTTAAGCCTTCCGTCTATAGTCGGCAGCAAGTTGGCCAGCGAAATCCGTTTTGTTTCCGCCATCTCTTTTATTTTTGCGGCGGCAATCAGTACATCTTTATTATTTTCGAGGGCAACAGTAATCAAGCCTTGTAATATCGTATCGGTGTATAAAGTTTTCCACGACATCATCTGAACAGAGGAAGTATCGGCCCCTGCTTCGATAGTTGTTGGTAAATTCAGTTCGGGGCGGACATATTTTTTACCCAGCTTGCAGGATGAAAATCCGGCGAATGCAAATAATAAGATAATTATATGGAGTTTCGATTTCATTTTTTCTTGCCGATTTTTATATTACCCGCTTTTTTAAATTTTTCTTTCACCCTGTATATCAGTATAAAAAAGAATGGGACCATAACAATGCTAACAGTTGTTGCTACAATCATACCAAAGAATACCCCTGTACCGATGCTGTGGCGCGAAGCCGAGCCGGGGCCGCTGGCGATTACCATAGGGAGCATACCCAGGATAAAAGCAAGGGAAGTCATCAGAATAGGACGGAAACGCATGCGGGCAGCATGGATAGCCGCATCGATAACATGTATCCCGTTATCGACCTGCACTTTGGCGAATTCGACAATCAAAATAGCATTTTTGGCAGCCAACCCGATGAGTGTAACCAAGCCGATTTGAAAATAAATATCGTTGTTCAGTCCGATTATCCAGATACCCAGGTATGCCCCGAGGGCGGCAATGGGTAACGATAGGATAACCGATATGGGAACCATCCAACTCTCGTACTGTGCTGCCAAAAAAAGGAATACAAATAGAAAGACCAATGCTAATATGTAACCCGTTTGTCCTCCGGCTTTTTTCTCTTGGTACGAGAGGCCGCTCCATTCAATAGCAATATTATCAGGCAGATGATCATTAGCAATTCGTTGCATAGCAACCATAGCCTCGCCCGAACTGTATCCGGAGGCCGAAACCGCATTTATCGATGCTGAAGTGAACATGTTAAAGCGCTTAATAGTTCCCGGCCCTGTGGTATAATTGGTTGTACCGAGCGCCGTAAGCGGAATCATGCTCCCGTTTTGTGCGCGTACAAAAAACAAGCCTATATTATCCTGGGTGGCCCGGTAAGGGGCTTCGGCCTGGATATAAACTTTGTAAATGCGGTTAAACATATTGAAATCGTTAACATAAACCGAACCCAGATAGGCTTTCATTGTCGAAAATATATCGGCTAAGGGTATCCCGAGGAATTTAGCCCGGTCGCGGTCTATATCGAAATAAAGTTGCGGAATTTCCGATTGTAAAGCGGACGATACGCTTCGTAATTCGGGCGCTTTCGAGGCATATAATAAAAACGTATCGGTGGCGCTCACTAAATTATCCCATCCGGCGTCGCCGCGGGCTTCGAGCTGCATTTCCAAGCCTCCACTTTCACCCAGCCCCGGAATTACCGGCGGGCGGTTCAGGTAGGCTTTTATTTCGGGATAAAAATAAAATTCTCTCCGAGCCGCTTCCATAACATCGCCAACACTCATTCTCGACGATTTGCGTTCTTCCCAGGGTTTAAGTATAACCGTAAGCATGGCACGGCTTTGCGATGTTCCCACCCGCGAGCTGCTGCCCGTTACATTTTGTATGTAATTAACGGCAGGCAAGCTGTCGAGAAAAGCGATAGCCCTGTTGGTAACGGTACGTGTACGTTCAAGTGTAGTACCCTCGGGCATTTCCAGCTCAACCGTAAAAAAGCCTTGGTCTTCTTCGGGTATGAAACTGGTGGGTATTAGCCTGTTCAGTACAAAAATTAATACCAAAACCATACCGAATGCGGCAACCATACGTTTGGGATTGCGTATTATTTTGCGTAGCAACTTAATATACTTATTATTACCTTTGGCTAACCAGATATTGATTCTCCGGAAAATAAAATTCTTTTTCTGGCTGGACGGGTGTAAAATAATGGCGCACATGGCAGGGCTTAATGTTAAGGCAACTATGGTAGATAAAATTACCGACACGGCAATAGTTATTGTAAATTGCCTGTACAACATGCCTGTAATACCGCTGAGGAAACTTACGGGTACAAATACGGCCGTTAATACCAGCGATGTGGCGATTAAGGCGTCGGTAAGTTCGCGCATGGCTTTGTGCGTTGCCTCGCGTGCCGAAAGTTTTTGTTCCTCCATAATACGCTCGACATTTTCGACTACCACAATGGCATCATCCACCACAATACCAATAGCTAAAACCAAACCTAACAAGGTAAGCGTGTTTAACGAGAAGCCGAAAGCAAGCATAAAACCGAACGTGCCGATTAACGAGATGGGAACGGCAATGGTAGGGATTAAAGCCGCACGCCAGTTTTGTAACGAAAGAAACACAACTAAAATAACCAGGAATAACGCCTCGAGCAGTGTTTTATACACCTCGTTTATCGATTGCGATATATACTCCGTCATATCGAAAGGGAACATATATTCCAGCCCTTCGGGGAAGTTTTGGCTGATTTCTTTCATGGCGGCTTTTACATTGTCGGCTACTTCTAAGGCGTTAGCTCCGGGCAGCATATAAATACCGAGAATAGCGGCATTGCGCCCATTCAACCCGCTTTCGGTTGAGTATGACGAGGCTTCGAGCGATACCCGGGCAACATCGCGTAAACGTATAATCGAACCGTCGGAATAGGCACGCACTACAATGTTCTCAAACTCCTCGACAGTAGATAAGCGTCCCTGTGCGGTAATCGGCAACGTTATATCGACGTCAATTACAGGCTGTTTACCCAGTTCCCCTGCTGCCGACTCTCTATTCTGGTCTTTCAATGCGTTTTGCAAATCTTGGACAGTCAATCCCATATTGGCCATCCTGTCGGGGTACACCCAAATTTGCATACCGTAGTAACGGCTGCCTATATTGGATACTCGCCCTACGCCGGGGATGCGGCGCAGCACGTCGAGTACATTTATGGTTGCAAAATTACTCAGGTATATTTCATCGAATTTTTCATCGTCCGAAATCAGACTTAATGTCATTAACTGGCTTGGCGCCTGTTTTTCAACCGTAATACCGTTTTGTATAACTTCGGCAGGCAAACGGCTTTCGGCTAATTTAACTCGGTTTTGCACTTCAACAGCCGATAAATCGGGATTGGCCGATATATCGAAGGTAATTGTTACAGTAAGTCCGCCCGAATTAGAGCTGCTGCTTTGCATATACATCATGCCGGGGGTTCCGTTCAGTTCCTGTTCAATTGGCGTGGCAACAGCTTGCGACACCGTAAGCGCGCTGGCTCCGGGGTACGAAGCGCTGACCCTGACAACCGGAGGCGTTATTTGCGGGTACTGGTCAACCGGAAGCATGAACAGGGCAATTACTCCGACAATTACAATAAGCGTGGATAATACTGTTGAAAAAACAGGACGATCGATAAAAAACCCCGGTTTCATTATTTATTCTCCTCTCTTAACGCCTGTAAGGTTTTTTCGTCGCCTGCTTTAACCGCATTAACCTCAATGCCGGGGGTTAATTTATGATAGCCCTCAACAACAACATTTTCGCTTTCGCCTAATCCGCGCTCAATTACCATACTGTTTCCCATTTCGGGGCCGGTTTCAACATAGCGTTTTTCGGCAATATTATCCCGGCGGATAATGTATAAAAAAGCGCCCCCTTTTTCAATGGATATGGCTTTACGCGGAACAACTATTGCCCTTTCGCGTACATCCAGCAACAGCTTTACTCGGGTAAACTGGCCGGGCAGCAATACCTGTTCAGGGTTTGCAAGTGCGGCGCGCACACCAAAAGTTCCGGTTTGCGGGTCAACAAGCGGGTCGGCAAAATCAACCAGTCCGGTAATCGGGTATTCCGTATTGTCGGCTAACGTTACGGTAACATTGGGCTGCCAAAAACGGGTAGTATCCTGTACGCCGAATTTTACATTTCTGCGTTCAGCCCGCAGATAATCCAGGGCAGTCATTTTAAAATCGACCAAAACGGTATCGCTTTTCACAACGGCTGCTAGCTTTGAATTTACGCCGGGGCCTACTAAAGCCCCCACATCGACAAATCGCTCACTTATGTAACCTGATATAGGGGATGTTACCGTAGTGTAACCTAATTCGAGTTCGGCCTGATCCAAATCGGCCTGGCTCATGGCTATGTTGGCAATGGCGTCATCGTAGGCTGCTTTGGCATTATCCAAATCAAGCTGGCTAGCTGCATGTTGCTCGTAAAGAGGCTCTAAGCGTTGAACATCGCGTTCGGCTTTAGCGGCTTGCGCTTGTGCTTTTTTCAACTGAGCTTCGGCTTTTTCGACCCGCGCCCTATACTGTGCCGAGTTTATAACAAACAAAGGCTCATGCTGCCGCACTTTTTTCCCCTCGCGGAATAGCATTTTTTCTAGATAACCCTCTACACGGGCATGTATTTCAACATATTGTGCAGCTCTTATCCTACCGACGTATTCACCGTAAATGTGAACATCCCTTCGCGAAGGTTGCTCCACAATAACAATGGGAAGCAAAGGTTTCTCTTTTTTTTTGCATCCTACACTCAATAACAAAAGGAAAGTGAATATAATTAAGCGATAAATTATTACCCGTTTTTCCATTTTCGCTCTTATTTAGATTAGTATTTTATAACTCACATTAATACAACGGATAATACCGACATATTATTCAATAAATCAAGTGAATTAAACTAAAACACTAATATATTAAACGTTTTATTTTTATGTAAAAATAGCTATTTTATCGTAAATTTAGTTTGTATTAGTGAGTTGTAGTATTGTAAATTGATTATTGCCGATTGAATGTTGTTTTAATTACTATACAATAAGCATTTTACAATTTTATGAATAATACAATAATTTATTTCGGCTACTTATTTTATAATCTTTCTTTATCTTTGTCATGAACAAATCTACAAATACTTAATAGCAATGAAAAAGAACATTATTTTATTAATTGCTTTTATAGCAATGGGCTTATCTCTTTCGTGCGGAAACAAGGGTGATAAAGAGAATAATACACTGAGCAAAAAACAGGAACAGGAGGGCTGGAAACTGCTTTTTGATGGAGAAACCTTAAACGGGTGGCATGGTTACAATGGAGGAATGCTTAGTGCATGGAGTGTCGAAAACGACGTCATTGTATGCGGCGGCTCGAATGCGGATAAAAGCGACAGGCGGGTTGACCTTACTACCGACAAGAAATACAGGAATTTCGAGTTTTCGATAGACTGGAAAATATCTCCGGGCAGTAACAGTGGTATTGTTTATCTGGTTGACGAAAGTCATCCTGCACCGTGGATGACCGGTCCCGAATACCAGATTATTGATGACGAAGGTTTCCCCGAAAAGCTGGAAGACTGGCAAAAAACAGGCGCCAACTATGCAATGAATGTAACAATATCGCGCCCAACAAAACCTGTCGGGGAGTGGAACAATACAGTAATTATTAAAAAAGATGCACATGTTGAACATTGGTTGAACGGGGTAAAGGTAGTTGAGTATACATTGTGGACACCCGAGTGGGAAAAGGAAAAAGCAGAAGGCAAATGGAAAGATTATCCTACGTACGGTACGGTACAAGAGGGATATATATCGTTACAGGATCATGGAAGCCCTGTATATTTCCGGAATGTTATGATTAAAGAATTGTAAATATTTAGACTTTACTAAAATACAATCATGAACTCGGCTTTTGGTTTAGTGGTTTTTATTTTATTTCATTTTGTCATTCTTTATTTGATGAAATACAAGGTGTCTTACTAATCTTCAGTATGACAACCTGATGGTTGTTTAGTATGACTCTAAAGTCTCTGTAACTTATAATACTGATAAAATTCTAATTCCTTTTTACTTTTGCAGAAAGAAAACATGCGTAAGAATATTTATAAAAGTACGAATATAAAACACTTAACGAATATAAAACCTATTTTTGACGATAATTTGCCCAAATTGTATATCGAAACATATGGTTGCCAAATGAATGTAAACGACAGCGAGGTCGTTGTATCAATTATGCAGGATGCCGGTTTTTCGGTAACTGAAGATATTGAAAAGGCCGATATTATTTTGATAAATACCTGCTCGATACGCGATAATGCCGAGCAGCGCGTATGGGGGCGTTTGGACGTATTCAAGCAGCAGAAAAAGAAAAACAAAGGCTTACGGATAGGCGTTATCGGTTGCATGGCCGAGCGTTTAAAGGAGCAGTTGCTCGAAAATCAGATTGTAGATATTGTTGTAGGCCCCGATGCTTACCGCCAATTGCCCGAGTTGCTGCAAACGGTTGAAAATGGGCAAAAAGGCATTAATGTACTGCTATCGCACGAGGAAACATATTCCGACATCAGCCCCGTACGGTTGGATAAAAACGGGGTAAGCGCTTACGTATCTATTATGCGGGGATGTAATAATGTTTGCGCTTTTTGCGTAGTGCCTTACACCCGTGGAGCCGAGCGGAGCCGTAATCCGGAAACTATTGTGCGGGAGGTTAAGGAATTGGTCGATAACGGTTATAAGGAAGTAACGCTTTTGGGACAGAATGTTGATTCCTACGTATGGGTTGATCCCGGCAATGTAACCAAAACGGTAAACTTTGCACAACTGCTTGAAATGGTAGCTTTGGTTGATGCCAAAATGCGGGTACGCTTTTCAACTTCGCACCCGAAGGATATGAGCAATGGCGTGCTGTACACTATGGCTATGTACAATAACATCTGCAATTATATCCATTTGCCGGTACAGTCGGGCAGTACGGATATATTGGCACGTATGAACCGGAAATATACACGTGAACAATACTTGGAACGAGTACAGAAAATACGCGAAATTATACACGGTTGCGCTATATCCACCGATATAATTGCCGGTTTTTGCGGAGAGACGGATGAAGACCATCAGTTAACCCTATCGTTAATGCGGGAAGTAGGTTACGATTATGCCTATATGTTTAAATACTCGGAGCGACCGAATACAAAGGCAGCTCGCCATTATACCGATGATATTAGCGAGGAGCTTAAAACACAGCGCTTAACTGAAATTATTGATTTACAGAATAAACTATCGGAAGAGAGTAATGAAAAAGACATCGGTAAGGTATTTGAAATATTGGTGGAAGGCGTATCGAAACGTTCGGACGATTTTTTACACGGGCGTAACCAGCAGAATAAAGTAGTGGTATTCCTTAAAAATAATTACAAAACAGGCGATTATGTAATGGTAAAAATAACTGGCTGTTCGTCGGCCACGTTAAAGGGGGAGCCAATTGAATAAATTTACTATATTTACTCGTTTACACAAATAATATATCAAATTATCAGGGTTTTAAAATATTAAATCACAAATATATAATACAATGGAAACAATCCGTATAGTATATTTAGGCAATTTGCGCACCAAAGCAATGCATGTTAAATCGGGCGAGCAACTTATAACCGATGCCCCCGAAGATAATAATGGCAAAGGTGAATTTTTTTCGCCAACCGATTTATTCGCTACATCATTCGGGAGTTGTATGCTCACTATAATGGGCATTGCCGCCCAAACACACGGTTTTACTATCGACGGCGCTACGGTAAAAACAACAAAAGTAATGGGAACCAATCCTCGCCGTGTTGTGGAACTAATTGTTGAGCTGACATTTCCGCACAGCAAGTATTCGGCAAAAGAGCGCCGCATTTTGGAATTATCGGCAAAAGAATGCCCGGTGGCCAACAGCCTTCATCCGAATATTAAACAAACTGTCAGCTTTATTTTTAAAGGCGAGTAACGTATAGCAAATAAGGTTGTTTTACCTTAAAAACACCAAATTCTTAGACAATGAGAAGCGTTTACGAAAAAATAGTCAACGTTATTTCTGATATCAAAGCTATTCATGCCGGACTTGAGGGGATATTATTAGTGGTGTTTATCCTAATTTAGACATGATTTCGATTATCTGTTTTCCTCATTCTCCGGATGAAAAGGTAAAAATTGATACTATTGAAAAATGGTGGAAATTTTTAGTTGAAACATTAAAAAATGTGCCGAAAAAATAATCTTTTTAGTGAAGAGAATACTAGCAATACCATGGCTTCTGGCATTGTTTATTGAAAAACAATAATAAATTTAACAAAAAATAATCAATAACATTTATTTGGAAATAGAAATTATTTTATTAACTTTGGGCTGACGTAAACTTAACCCTCTTAAACTTATGAATTATTTCTATATACATTCTAAAGATGATGCCATGAAAACGTTTTGGGACTATGGCATGATATTTGGAGAGAGAGAGAGAGAGAGAGAGAGAGAGAGAGAGAGAGAGAGAGAGAGAGAGAGAGAGAGAGAGAGAGATAGTATCTCAATATTATATAAAAATTTACAGTAAATGCATTTTCTC